>NZ_JBSSDE010000004.1:0-117192 GCF_054060435.1 Thermostichus sp. MS-CIW-34
TTGGCGGCAGGGACAGCAGATGCTCCTGGGAAGAACGTCCGCGCCAAGTCAGCGTTAAACAAAGCCATTCTCGACCAGGGGTGGTATGAGTTCCGCTGCATGCTGGAGTACAAGCTGGCCTGGAAAGGTGGCAGGCTCATTGTCGTGCCGCCGCAGAACCCGAGCCGCACCTGTCCATGTTGCGGCCATGTTTCATCAGACAACCGCCAGACCCAAGCCTGGTTCGAGTGCGTGGCGTGCGGCTATGAGAATAACGCCGTTCGCGGCAGCGGGCCGGAGGCCTTTCGCGGCAGCGGGCCGGAGGCCTTTCGCGGCAGCGGGCCGGAGGCCTTTCTGGTCGGTGCCATCAACATCCTTGCTCGCGGGATACAGCTGTTGCGAGACGAAGGGCAGGACACGGCCGACGCTGCGGTCGGGATGCGGGTGGGTGAACCACCCGTGTCAGCCCGGATGGCCTGTGGATCGAACTGCACGGGCGGTCGGAAGCAGGAACCCGCCGAGACGACTGCGCAAGGAGCCATCCATGCGCAGCGTGGTAGGAATCTCCGGCCTAAAGGCCGGGGAGGATGTCAAGGTATTCTGTAGAGTACGCCAAGGCTGGCTCTTGCTACGGCCCCTAGATGTTGCCTTGTGTAACAGCAAGGGCATAATCTTTTGTCCTGCCTAGAGGTCTGCTGTACAACGAAGAGCGAGATACAGCTTTTCTCGACGTTGTGGGAGGTCTGTGGAGTTATCTGTGGAGTTAATAGAATCCCGGCCCCCTACACGTCTGTACTGGCTTCGGGAGGCGTCGTCGGAAAAAGCTGTGAACCCCATTGCTAGCAACAGCCGGTTAGTTCCACTTTTGGGAATCGTCATGGAAAGTCGTGGTTACAAAAAGTCCTCACAGAAGAGCTTTGAGTTGATGCGGCATTTCGCAGAAACCTACGCCAAACGCTCCGAGACCTTTTTCTGCTCGGATCCATCAATTACGACGGCGGTGATCGAAGGCTTGGCTCTGCACAAAGAGCAATTGGGCGCCCCGCTGTGTCCCTGTCGTTTTTATGAAGACAAAGAGGCAGAAGCAAAAGCAGGCTATTGGAATTGCCCCTGTGTACCCATGCGGGAGCGAAAGGAATGTCACTGTATGCTGTTCTTAACGCCGGATAACCCCTTTGCCGGCAAGAGCCAAACCCTAGAGGAGGTGCCCCTGGAATACCAAACTACCAAATGACAGCGCCCGGCAGGGACAAAGGCAGGCTTTGGAAGGGTGACAGGGCTCGGTATAATCGAAAAACCGTTGGGCAATGGTTATTTGCACGAGGAGGAAACGCTTTTATGACTCCCTCACTTGCTAACTTCCTCTGGAGCTTGGTGGCTGGTGCAGTTGTGCTGGGGGCTCTCTTTGGCGCCATCATCTTTGTCAGCCAAAGGGATAAAGTGCGTCGTCGCTGAGATCCCCGCTCGTTGGCACTTGCCCGCCAATGCTTCCCTTTTCCCTGTACTGCTATCGCTGGGTGGGGAGAGACTGGGGTGGCAAGATGTGGCTGCGGTACGCAATCGCTGGAGGGCTTCGCCCCTGTTGTCGGGGATCCAGCTGGGTTGGGTGACCAACAGATTGAGATCTAAGGTGCTTGAAGCCGTTGTTGCAAGCGATCACACCTTATGAAAGGCCTCCGGCCCGCTGCCGCGATCGAAGACTATCCAGCGATACCCTAGGGATCCCTTGCCAGCGTTGACCCACCCCTTGTATTACTGGCGGCAAAAAAACCGCTACTACCACGAGGATCTGGAGCGGCTGCATCGCTTTTTTGTCCCTGCCGGTTTGCGCATCTTGGAGATTGGTTCCGGCACGGGATCCCTGCTCAATGCCTTGCAGCCCAGCTTCGGGGTGGGGATCGACCGGGATGCGGACATTGTTGCCCAAGCTCAGGCAGAGTTTCCCCATCTCCATTTCCGGGTGCAAGATGCCCACACGCTGGACAAAGGGGATCCCGTCTTGGCGGAGCCTTTTGATGTGATCTTGCTCGTCAATACCCTGGGCTACCTGGCCGACATCCAGCAGGTTCTCCAGCAGTTGCGCTGCTTCTGTACCCCACGCACCCGCCTGATCCTCTCCCACCACAACCCGCTCTGGGAGCCGATTCTGGGCTTGGCAACCGCTCTGAAGCAACGGATGCCTCTGCCGGCAGCCAACTGGTTATCGGCAGCCGATGTGGCCAACCTGCTGCACTTGGCAGGATACGAGGTCATTCAGCAGGGCAAGCGGCTGTTGTTGCCGCGGCGGATCCCGTTCCTTTCGACTGTGATCAACCGGGTGATTGCCCCATTGCCCGGGATCAACGCCCTCTGCCTGACAGAGTACACGATCGCTCGCCTGCAGCCCGACCCTGCCTGGGATCCCCCCCCTGAGCAGCAGCCTTCCTGCACCGTGGTGATTCCGGCTCGGAATGAAGCGGGCAACATCCGCCGCTGCGTGGAACATTTGCCCGAGATGGGATCCCGCACCGAGATCATTTTTGTGGAGGGGCATTCCAGCGACGGGACTTGGGCCGAGATCCAGCGGGTACAGGCGGAATACCAAGGGATCCGCAATATCCGGGCTCTACGGCAGGAGGGCAAGGGCAAGGGGGATGCGGTGCGCAAGGGGCTAGCCGCCGCTACAGGGGATGTGTTGATCATCCTCGACGCCGATTTGACCGTACAGGCAGAGGACCTGCCCAAGTTTTTCCGGGCTGTGGCTTCCGGGCGATGTGATTTTGCCAATGGTTGTCGCCTTATCTATCCCCTGAAACCAGAGGCAATGCCTCGGCTAAACCAATGGGCCAATCGTTTTTTTGCCGCTCTCCTCTCCTACATTCTCGGCATCCGCATCAAAGATTCCCTCTGTGGCACCAAGGCCCTGTGGCGGGAGGATTACCAGCAGATTGCCAGGCTACGCCAAGAGTGGGGGGATTTCGACCCGTTTGGAGATTTTGACCTGTTGCTGGGATCCGCCAAGCGCACCCTGAAGATCCTGGATATCCCCGTGCGCTATTTCCCCAGAACCTATGGCCGCTCCAACATTCACCATGTGCGAGAGGGGCTGCGGCTGCTGCAGATCTGTGGCTTTGCCCTCAAGCGCTTTAAGGGGTGCTGAATGTTGCTCTAGACCAAAGGTGCCGGTCTGTACTTCTGTCGAGGCAGGGCCAGTCTCTGCAAGTACTTCTCCACCGTTGGGATTCCCGCCTAGGCACCCAGGACTCGTTACAATAATTAGTCAATCGGATCACTGTAATGTGTGGATTGGCCCCCATGGGGAGTGCCACGGGAACGAGCAATGGGAGAATCCGTATTGAGCAGGCTGGGCCAATGGATCTCGAATACCCCCCTGCGCTCCCTCGACCAAGCTTATGAGGCTGCCCTGCGCATTAAAGCCATCGAGGATCAATACTTCCAGGGAGGATCCATCGGCAGCAACGGGCAACATGGCCAGAATGTCAGCCGCTACTTTCAAATTCAACTGCGCCGGCAACTGCGCCAGATCGATCTGCGTTTGGCAGAGTTCAGAGCCAGCAGCGCCTTTTCTCGCCTGCCGGATCCCGAGCAAAATGGCAGTGGCCCTGTTTCTGCCCAAGATAAAGATCAAGAACGCCATGCCGCTGAGGTCGATGCTCCTGAAAGCAACGGCGAAAACCCTGAGAATGGTCGCCAAAGACGAGATCTTTCCATCTTGGAGAAACTGCAGTTTATCGATCAGGTGACTTCTCGATACAAACGCCCGACCAGAAAATCCCAGCCCATCTCTGCTTCAATTTCCACTTCACCTGAGCCTCTCGAACGGCCAGAACAACCTACCTCAACCCAACCCAGTTCTTCTAATGTCTCTGTCAAGGCAGGCTCCGGCAATGGCGCTGCCCCGGTCGCTTCCAAAGCTGCGATTCTGCCCCGTTCTATTCTGCGCACAGCCAGCCAAATCCGCCGTGAGCTGAGTTCCCAGGCCGAAGAGGAACTGATCCAGGAGTATCGCGAGGCTCGCACTCGCACACTGGTATCGATTCGTTTTCTGTTGTTGTTGGCCGTTTTGCCTCTGCTCACCCAGATCCTCTCGAAAAACTTTCTGTTTGGGCCATTGGTAGATCACTTGCAACAACGGGAGCCTGCCATTGTGGCTCTAAGCCACGAATTCCAAGAAAAAGCCCTGTCAGAGTTCGAGTTTTTCAAGGAAAGAATAGAATTTGAGCGAGCTTTGCACCATCAATCTCCAGAGTGGGATCTGGAATCAGCAGATCAACTGTCCATGAAGGCAGAGGAACTGCTGAAAAAATATAGCCGTAGGAACTCGGAAGGCTTGAAGAATATCCTTGCTGATTTGCTTTCGCTGCTGGTGTTTGGCTGGCTTATCTTTGTTGGGCGTGAGGAAATCGAAGTCCTCAAGTCTTTTTTGGATCGTCTGATCTACGGTCTCAGCGATAGTGCCAAGGCTTTCATTATTATTCTCTTTACCGATGTGTTTGTCGGTTATCACTCTCCCCACGGTTGGGAGGTGCTGCTGGGTAATTTGGCTGCCCATTTGGGGTTACCGGAGAACCGCGATTTTATCTACGGCTTTATTGCTACTTTTCCGGTTTTCCTAGATACGCTTTTTAAGTATTGGATCTTTCGCTATCTAAACCGTGTATCGCCGTCTTCGGTGGCCACCTATCGGGCTATGAACGATTGATTTTTGGGTTAACCGGAACAACTGTGGCCGCGCGGGCGCAAGGATTGTCGATGGCAGAACCCGCAGACAAACCAACGCTCCAATTCGGCGGCAGGGGTGGGACAGCGGCAGGCGGGGCAAGGGAACAGGTTCTCCTGGGTTTGTTGTTGCTTCACCACTCTGGCCCAGCGCTCGAAAGCCACTTTCGGGTCGGAGGTGGGCTGTTTTGGATTGGGGCTGCGACAGGATCCAGGGCGTTGTCCATCTTGGTCTGCTAGGCGGGGAGCGCCATAAAACTTGCTGGTCAGCTCCGCATCAGGATGGGGGGTGGCTTGGCTGGATCCCTCGTGCCAGGCACCAGGGCTGAAGCGGATATCGCTGAGGGGAGGTTGGATGCGGCTGTTGAGTTTCTTGAGAATGAGCTGACGTTGCAAGGTTAAGTTTTGTGCCCAGGCCGGGGTAGAGGTGGCCACCTGCAGCACCTGTCGGCGCAGGCTGAGAGGATAGGTTTGGGCGGCTACGGCCTCTCCGACGAGTTCGGGCCAGAGCTGCCGCAGGGTTTGCATTTGCTTCAGTTCAGCCCAACGGGGATGGCTGCCAAAGCTTCCCAGTACCTCATCTAACCGCTGCAACATGGTGTCGATAGGGTGTCAATGGCAGGCAATAGCTTAGGAAACACCATTTTGGTCTTCCGGCGATTGTGCTGCTTCTTTGAGGGCAGAGTGAATGGAGTCGGTATCGGGCAAAGAAGGGGATCCACCGTTTTGACTGAGGGGGGCAAATCCCTCTAGGCTGCGGATATGAATATCTTGTTGCGGGAAGGGGATGCGGATCCCACGTCGCCGAAACTCAGCCTCGATTAGGAAGTTTAGCTCGCTGATCAAGACAAACTGATCTTGAGGACGGTTGATCCACACCAGCAGCTCAAAGTTAAGTGCAGAAGGGCCAAAGGACTTGAGCCAGACTTGGGGGGCAGGGCTGCTCAACACCCGAGCATTTTCTTTGGCTGCGCTGAGCAGAGCTTCGGTGACCAGGGCCGTATCGGAGCCGTAGGCCACGCCGACCGGAATGTGGATGCGACAGCGGGGATCCCGGTAGCTCCAGTTCACCACCTTTGATTCGGTAAAGCGGGAGTTGGGCACAATCACAAAAATGCGATCCAGGGTGCGCAAGACGGTAGCCCGTGGCCCAATGCGCTCCACCGTGCCGAGCAAGTTGTCCACTTCCACCAGATCCCCGATTTGGATGGGGCGCTCCAGCAAAATGGCAATGTAGCTGATGTAGTTGTTGGAGAGGTTTTGCAAACCAAAGCCGATCCCCAAACCCACCGCCCCGGCAATAACCGCCAAGGAGCCCAGATTAAGGCCGCTGAAGGGCAAGACCAGAAGGATGCCGAACAGGGTCAGGATGTACTTGAAGATGGCCGCCGAAGACTCTTGGGTGCCCAGATCCAGCCCTAGGCGTGCCAAAAAGCGCTGCTTGAAGCCAACACTGACGTAGTGGGCGCCGGTGAAAACCAAGATGGAGAGGACGAGGAAGACCAGCAAGCTGGCAATCGAAACGCTGGAGTTGGGCAGAGGCTGGGTGAGAACGCCCAGAGCCGTGGCGACCACACGACCCAGGCCCAGGTAAAAGGAGCGCTGAAACGGTCGTAGGGCAGGGATGAAGCTGATACCGCGATCCAGCGAGATGCCGGCGATGAGGATTGCCCCCACGCCCCGCAGCAGCATCCCACCCACATCGATCCAGGTGCCCCAGGTCTCTCCGGCCTTAAGCTCCAACCAGCGTTGCAAGCGGGTTAGGCTGCGGTCGAACAGCCGCCAGAGAAAGAACCCCACCACCAAGGTGGCGATCCCTGCCAGGAGGGTCAGAACCAGCACGCGCGGATCCTGGGCCCGTTGCAGAGCCAGCAGGTCTTCGCGGTAATCGGCAATCGCTTGCTCCAACCGCCGCGCCCAACTGTTGGCCACCAGACGCACGTCATTCAGGTTCACCTGACCCGGTGCCACCCTGCGCTCCGCGGCAGCATCGGCATAGGTGACGGTAAACAAATACCGTTGGGTGGCCTCAAAGCGGCCTCTTTCCCCCAGGCGTAAGATGTATTGCCCATTGGCATCCTGGGCCACCCGTACCTCTGGCTCCGGCAACTGGCCTTCTTCCAGAAAGCGCTCGATGATCGCCCGAACGTTGTCGGCCCGCACATCGCTGGGGTAGTCTGCCGTCTGCAGGCGGAACACCGGTATGTTCCCGACCAGCACTTCTGTGCCCTCTTGGCCGGTCAAAGGGATCCCGATTGGGCTGGGGGCTGGGGCAGGGGATCCCTCAGGAGTTGGCGCTTCAGCCGGTGTGGGTCGGGGATCGGCCAGGAAAAAGTTGGGATCCCGAAATTCAAGGGCTTGAGCCAAGGGGATCCCTGAGGAGGCAGAGGCGACGGCAGGGGTGAGCCAGAGACCTATCCCCACCGTCAGCCCAACCCAAAGAGCTGCTCGCTTAAGTGGGACGGAGTCCTGCATGGCCGGTTTGGTACGAACGCCTATCGATCAATTGGGGATCCCTGGTGCTGCCCCGCAAGCTCATGGTGGCACAAGCCGACCTCAATTTTGGCCGATCTGAGCAAGGATTTTAGGTGCCCTGAGAATGGCCCAGAAGGCGTTGACGCAGCTTTTTGATTCTATCTCGCAGCTCGGCGGCTTCCTCAAATTCTAGGTTTTTGGCGGCCTCTTTCATCTTCAGTTCCAGTTGGCCGATCAGCTCCGGAATCTCGGAGAGAGGAATCTCCTGCGCAGCTTGAAAGGCTTTTTCCAGATCTGGGTCGTTAAGTTTGCGGGAGATGGCCAAAAAAGACAAGATGGCATTGCTGTTTTTCTTGACGATGGGCTTGGGCGTGATGTTGTGTTGGCGGTTGTATTGCAATTGAATTTCGCGGCGACGCTGGGTTTCGGCAATGGCCCGGGCCATGCTGCTGGTCATGGTGTCGGCGTACATCACCACCGTTCCACGGACATTTCGTGCTGCCCTCCCAATCATCTGAATCAGGGAGCGCTCTGCTCGCAAAAACCCTTCTTTGTCAGCATCCAAAATGGCCACCAAGGAGACTTCCGGCAGGTCCAACCCTTCCCGGAGCAAGTTGACCCCCACCAACACGTCAAAGGCCCCTTCTCGAAAGTCTTGTAGGATTTCAATTCGCTCAATCGAGGTGATCTCGGAATGCAAATAGCGAACTCGGATCCCTCGCTCCTGGAGATATTCTGTGAGATCTTCTGCCATCCGTTTGGTGAGGGTGGTCACGATCACCCGTTCGGCAGATCCCTGCTGAGAGCGCTCCAATCGCAAATAAATTTCTCCCAGCAAATCGTCCACTTGCCCAGCCGTAGGGCGCACATGCACCTCGGGATCCACCACCCCAGTGGGCCGAATCACCTGTTCGATAACCCGACCGCTGCCGGGCACATAGAACTTCAGGGTCTTGCCATCTTCCACCCGGGTTTCAAATTGGGCCTCGCTCTGCTCTAGTTCCCAGTTGCCGGGAGTAGCCGAAACAAAGATGCACTGATGAACTTTGGCCCAAAACTCTTCGGCTTTGAGGGGGCGATTGTCGAGGGCGCTGGGCAGGCGAAAACCGTGATCCACCAGCACCTGCTTGCGGGCACGGTCGCCATTATACATGCCGCGAATTTGGGGCACGGTCACGTGGGATTCATCCACCACCAGCAGCCAATCGTCGGCCTTGAAATAATCCACCAAGCAGGCGGGGGGCTCTCCTGCTTTGCGTCCCGTTAAATGTCTGGAGTAGTTTTCGATCCCATTGCAATAGCCCACCTCCCGCAGCATTTCTAGGTCGTAGCGGGTGCGCTGCTCTAGGCGTTGGGCTTCCAGGAGCTTGCCTTCTTTGCGAAAGAGGGCCAGTTGCTCTTCCAGTTCTTGCTCGATATTGAGGATTGCCCGCTCCAGTTGTGCTTCCGGCGTTACAAAGTGCCGAGCAGGATAAACTCTGAGGGCGCTGAGGCTGTTCAAAATCTCACCTGTAACCGGGTCGATTAAGCGAATGGCCTCGATCTCATCCCCAAAAAATTCGATGCGAATGACCCGATCCTCATAGGCCGGCACAATTTCCAGCACATCCCCTTTGAGGCGAAATCGCCCCCGCACCAGCTCCAGGTCATTGCGCTCGTACTGGATGCTGGCCAGATCCCGCAAGACATCCCGTTGGTTGATCTCCTGGCCGACTTTGAAGGGGATGGAAGCCTTCAGGTATTCTTCTGGCATGCCCAGACCATAGATGCAGCTCACCGAGGCCACCACAATCACATCCCGCCGTTCAAACAAGGAGCGGGTAGCCGAGTGCCGCAACATATCGATTTCATCGTTGATGGAAGAAGATTTGGCGATGTAAGTATCGGTGCTGGGAACATAGGCTTCCGGTTGGTAATAGTCGTAATAGCTGATGAAGTATTCGACGGCATTATTGGGAAACAGCTCTCGTAGCTCATTGCACAGTTGTGCTGCCAAAGTCTTATTGTGGGCCATCACTAAGGTGGGCCTGCCCACCTGCTGAATGGTATGGGCGATGGTAAACGTTTTGCCGGTTCCGGTTGCTCCCAGCAAGGTTTGAAAACGATGGCCTTCTGAAATCGACTTCACCAAGCCGGCAATTGCCTTAGGTTGATCTCCGGTGGGTTGATAGGGAGAAACCAGTTGAAACTCTGACATGGGTTTGACTTTCGGATGGGCCTAGATAGCTGCCGGGCTGGTCAAGGCAGGGCTGATCTGCACGTTGGTTTGGAATGGTGGTGCGGATCACAAAGGCTTGTAGGGTGCCTCTAAACTTGGCCGCCTGCTCAGCGGTGGGCTCCAGCTGGCACACCAGGGTTAGCCTCTGTTCCATGGTAAGGTTTTATCATGCAGGACTGAGGGCAGCGCTTCTTCACTAGGCCTGTTCATGCCAGCAGTGCAGAGCAGTAGGGCCTGGGTGTCCGCGCCATGTCTCCCTCGGTGCAGAGATTGAGATATGGGACGACGGCAACTCTTGCGCGGGATCCTGATTGGGCTTGGTCTTCTGGCCGCCATGGTGGTGTGGGTTGTCGTATGGCTGCTCACCCGCAGTCCGGTGGCTTTGTTGCTGGCCCACCCGGAGCTGCCGCCAATTGTGGGTTTGGCCCCTCGCTCCGCACAAGCGCTGCTGGTGTTGGCTGTTCCCCTGGACGAGGTGCAAGCGTTTTGGCAAGCGGCAACTCCTGCCCCCCAGCGACGCGCTGCCCGTCAGCAGTGGCAAAAGTTTTTCTCCCCTGAAGGCCCAGGCTGGCTGGGATCCTTGCTGGCCGGGGGATCCCTTGATTTTGAGCGGGAGGTGCGGCCCTGGCTGGGGAGGAGTACCCTCTTGGCCAGTTTGCCGGAGTGGGGCACCTTGGTTGCCCTGGAAACGCGGGATGCGGCGCTCTCTCAGTTTGAGCTGAACCTATTGTGGGAACGGCAGAGCTTGGCCGGGAGGCCGGTGCAGGTGGACACTTACAAGGGCATTCAGGTGGTGTCTAGCCCGATTCCGGGCCTGCAGGGGTTCTCGGCAGCCGTTTTCGGCGAGCAATACGTGTTGTTGGCGGAGCAGTCTGCTGCCATTCGGGCTGCAATCGATGCTTGGCAGTTGCCGCAGTTGTCTCTGGTGGCTCAGCCTCTGTTTCAGCAGGTCATCCAGCCCTTGCGGGAGGCGCATGTGGGTTGGGCCTTCTGGCAAAATCCAGAGGCGGTTTCTTCAGACGGGCTGACGTTGCAGGCGGTAGGGCTGGGGTTGGGGGTAAACTTCCGCGGCTTGGTGGCCGAAAGTGCTGCCCTCTGGCATGCGCCCGCTGGCTTCTCCTTGCCGGCGGCAGAAGCCTTTCGCCCGCAGATCCTTCAACATCTGCCGGATAAAACCTTGGCGCTGATTTCCGGAGAGAATCTGGTCTCAGTTTGGCAGAGCCTGGGGCAGATCCAGCCCCTAAATTCCCTGGGGTTGCGGGTGGATCCCGGCCAGTGGCTGCAGCGCTTGCAATCTCAGGTGGCGCTGGACTGGCAGCGTCTGTTGCCGGAACGGGGAGAGTTTGCCTTTGCCCTTTTGCCCGGCGACGGGGATCCAGCCTGGCTGTGGGTCGGTAAGCTGCCGGATGAGTCGGTCGCGACAGCGGGACGGAGTCCTTATTTCGACTTGGATGAGCGGGCACGCGCCCAAGGCTGGCAGGTAATCTCTCTGGCAACGAAGCGTGGCACCGCCACCGCCTGGGCCCAACCGACCACTCCTGCGGGGGAGACGGAGTCCTTGCCGTCAGAACCCCCGCCGGTCGTGACAGCGGGACGGAGTCCTCACCGCTCCACCCATCGACCGGAGATCCCTGTGTTGGCAGGCGAGCCGCTGGAAGTCAGTGGGAAAGGAGGATCCGCGTCATTGCAGGCGGCAGAGGCTCTCCCCCAGTCGCGTCAGCGGCGCGGAGCGCTAACGCTGCCAGGGATCCCGCTGCCGGCACAGGTGTATCATGCCGATCGCAAAGGCTATTCCTACCTGGCCTCTTCTTTGGGGGCTCTGGAGACGGCCCTCGCGGATCCCCCCTTGAGTGCAAATCGCGCCTGGCGCAAGTTGGTGGCTTCCCTGCCCCACCGCAATTTGGGCTATGGCTATGGATCCCTGGGGTTGCTCTTGGAAAGCGAGCTGCTCGACCCGGTCGCGTCAGCGGCGCGGAGCGCTAAGGGATCCCGCTGGGCATCCACGCGCTTTGCCTTCGCCACCACAGCCCTAGCGGTTTCTGAAGCTCCCTACCCCGATCGGGGCTGCCAGATTACCCAAATGGGCAAGCTGTTTTGGGAGTGGCATTGAGGGTCAGACTATCCAGGGATCCCGGCAGTTGGCGTGGATGTATTTGGCCAGGTAGACCTGGTTGCCTGTTTCATTCCACTCCACAAAGTCGAAGATTTGGGTGAGCAGCAGCATTCCTCGGCCCGACTCTTCGGTTTCCAAGATGTTATGTTGGCATCGGTGGAGCTTCTCTTGGGGACAAAAGCCGGGCCCTTGATCTCGCACCAGCCATTGGTAAAAGGGCTCCGAGCTGGCGTACTCGATGATCACCTTCTTGTTGGGGTCGAGGCCGTTGCCGTGGCGGACGGCATTGATGATTGCTTCCTGTAGGCCCAAACGTATTTCCGCTCTCCAGGCAGGAGGGACTTTTGAGATCAAGAGATCGAGGACAGGCTGAGTGTAGAGGGTGGAGGGAAAGCTGATAACGCTCCAGGAGCAGTGGGCGGGTTTGAGGGAAAGGGCAATCACGGAGGCAGTCTTCCCTGGGGCACGGCACTCTGACCCCATTCTAGCAATCCCATCGGGGTCAACCCCAGCAGAGGTGCGGCAGGAGCTCGGCAAGGGGACTTTTGCCGTACCATCTTGAGTGGTAAGTCTCTTCGCGGTTTTATGGCGATCAAGGTTGGAAATAAGGTCAAAGTTCGCTCTGTCCAGGATCGCGGACAAGAAAACCTCAGCGCTCTGGTGGGCAAAGAGGCTGTGGTGCTGGCACGGCGTGTGGTCGATGGCAGCGGTGTCGGCTACATTCTGGAGTTTCCCGATCGCTCTCGACATTGGTTTTTCGAGAGTGAACTGGAGGTGCTCTAAGCCCCTGTCTGTGTTCTGTTGTCTAGAGGGTCGGTTGGTGGCTTCTCCTCCTCATTTGACTCGCCGTTTGCTGGCCCGCCAGATGGCCGCGCAGGTGGATGGCCTGACCGTGGAAATGGCTGCTGCTGCTCTGGAGGCTATGCTGGACAGCATTAGCCAATGCCTGGCCCAGGGGGGATCCGTGCGGCTGGCTCGCTTTGGCACGTTCTCGCTGCGCCATCGTCCCGCCCGGCAAACCTATCATCCGCGCACCAAGGCCCCTGTTCACATCCCGGCTGCCGATGTGCCTCATTTTGTTCCCAGCCCTGAGCTGGGGCGTCCAGCTGGGGTTCGGGTGTCCAAGTCTGAGTCCGCGGGATCCGTGTAGGGTAGCTGCAGAATGACCGTCCTGCTGTGGTTTCGCACCGACTTGCGCCTGCTGGATCACCAGCCGCTGACGCGGGCCTGCCAACAGGGATCCCCTTTGATCCCCTTGTATTGCTTGGATCCCCGCCAGTTCGGCGAGACTTCCCTTGGGCTCCGCCCCAGAACCGGCCCTTTCCGCGGTCAGTTTTTGCTGGAGAGTTTGGCAGATCTGCGGCAGCAGTTGCGGTCGCGCGGCTCGGATTTGGTGATCCGCCAGGGACAGCCAGAACAGGTGATCCCCACCTTGGCACAGGAGTGGGGGGTCGAGGCGGTCTATGCCCATGAAGAGGTGGGCACCGAGGAGAAGGAGGTGGCGGCTGCTGTTGAGCGGGCTTTGCGGTCTCTGGGGATCCGGCTGCAGGTTGATTGGGGCCATACCCTCTATCACCCTGAGGATCTCCCCTTTTGTCTCTCGCAACTGCCGGAGCTGTTCACCCGCTTTCGAAAGCAAGTCGAGGGGAGCACCCCCATCCGGGATCCCTTGCCCATTCCCTCGATCCCCCCCCTGCCATCGGGTTTGGATCCCGGCCCTCTGCCTACTTTGGCCTCGCTGGGGCTATCCCCACCTGCCGGGGATCCACGGGCTCGCTTCACCTACCTTGGCGGCAGCACTGCTGCCCATGCCCGCCTGCAAACCTACTTTTGGGATCTGGATCGGCTGCGCATCTACAAAGAAACCCGCAACGGCATGTTGGATCCCGACGATAGCTCCCGGCTTTCTGCTTGGTTGGCCCTGGGCTGCATCTCCCCTCGCACCGTCTATGCCGAGGTCAAGCGTTACGAGCAGGAGCGGGTGCGCAATGAGTCCACCTACTGGCTGGTGTTTGAGCTGCTGTGGCGGGATTATTTTCGGTTTATCTTGGCCAAGCACGGCGCCAAACTGTTCCGTCCTTCTGGGATCCAAGGGATCCCTATCCCTTGGCAACAGGATTGGCCGCGCTTCCAGGCTTGGTGTCGAGGTGAGACGGGCTACCCCTTGGTGGATGCCAACATGCGGGAGCTGGCGGCTACTGGGTTTATGTCCAACCGGGGACGGCAGAATGTGGCCAGCTTTTTGACCAAGAACCTGGGCATCGACTGGCGCATGGGCGCTGAGTGGTTTGAGTCGCTGCTCATCGACTACGACGTGGCCAGCAACTACGGCAATTGGAACTACACCGCCGGCGTAGGGAACGATGCCCGCGGCTTCCGCTACTTCCACATCCCCAAACAATCTCGCGAGTACGATCCCAAAGGAGACTATCTGCGCCACTGGTTGCCGGAATTGGCCGGGATCCCGGGGGATAAAATCCACGAGCCCTATCGCCTCACTGCTGCCGAGCAGAAGCAATTTGGAGTCCGATTGGGGGTGGACTACCCTCGCCCACTGGTGGATTTGGAGAAGTCTCTCGCGGCCAACCGACGGGTTTACGAAGCTGCCCTGGCCTGCCGATAGGCATTGCCTTGTCTGGGGCTTCTTCCCGAGAGGGGGCTGAGGGGATTTTCTGAGGCGCAGTTCCGGCCCAAGAGTGCTATTCTAGTTAAGCGCTGTCCTGGCTCAGTAGCTCAGCGGTAGAGCAGGGGACTCATAAGCCCTTGGTCGCGTGTTCAAATCACGCCTGAGCCATCTCTATGAAACCCTTACTAGAGGCCCCTTTCCGTTGTGGAGTAGGGCTTCTGGCTTTTTGGGGCCACTTTGCGCTGTTTCTAGGACTGGGACAAATAGGGTCATTTCGAGTCGGATCAGCCTATTATTTTAGTGAAGCTGATAGTGAAGGATTTGAGCTGGTGGACAGCATCACCAAAGCCACTCTGGAGCGGATCGCTCAAGCCAATGGTCGGCTGAAGTCTGCCAATGTGGGTTTGTCCATCTTGCTCCGCAATAGTCGGCTGTATCTGCGGGGGACGTTACCTCCTAAGCCTGGATCCCTCAAGGATAAGGCGTTTCAGCAGGAGATTGCTTTGGGGTTTCTGGGGATCCGTGCCAATCCGGCGGGGGTGAGTGCGGCAGAGCGGGAGGCTCGCCGGGTGGGGATTGCGCTGCAGGATGGGACGTTTGATTGGCGGTGCTTCCTCAAACCAGAGGCAGTCCAAAAGATGAGTCTCCTACTCTGGGACAAGTATGTGGCCTACAAATCTAAGTCGGTGGCAGTGACCACGGTGCTTTCGACCTACGCCAAGACACGGGCCAAGCTCGTCAAGTGGAATCAGCCGATTGAGGATAAGTTGGCGGCCTATCGGTTGAGTATGATTCGGGTGATGGGAGATTCGATGGCGCCGACACTGGATTCGGGGGATATGGTGATTGTGGATGAGTCGGTGAAGTTTGCGGACCGGATTGTGGAAGGAATTTTTGTTCTCAGGATTGATGGCTATCTGCGGGTGAAGCGGTTGGAGCGGATGAAGGAGCGGATCCGGGTGTTGAGTGATAATCCGGCCTACCGTCCGGAGGTGTATCGCCTCAATCAGTTGCAGGAGGAGTTTTCGGTGCTAGGCAGGGTGGTGGCAGCTGTGAAACCGACGGCCTAAGGGGGTAGTATTAGGGACTTCAAAAAAAAGATTATGGTGAGCAATAGCTAGTCAATGTCAATGTGTCTGGGGTGAGCACATTGAATCATTCCAGTCGGATCTGGTAGTGGGGTGCTAAAATTATACAAAGTTTTATTAAGAGAGACATGAGTAGGGCTGCAAGTCAATTAAAGTGGATTGAAGTTTTAATCACCTTGCTGTACGGGAGACTGTGAGCTATGAAGGTCGTTGCAAGCACTGCGGCTCTGCGAGTTTATTTGGGGATCTCGGCGTTGTTACCCTTGGGAGGACAAGCGGAGATCATGTCTTGTGAATAGCGGGTGATTCCGCAGAGTTTTCATAGCAATCTAAATGGTGGTGGAGCAGCGGTACCTATTGGCTCCGCCAAATGTGATTCCGGAGGGATGTCAAAATCACCCTTTGCACAAGGTTCTATTGATGCGGCTCAATCCGGTGAATTGGTTGCGGATCTGGTTCGGCTGAAGGTATTTGTGAAATCTTAAGCCTGTGAGGTTGATATGTCGGGATCCATCGTGCTACAAATCTTGGGAACCAGCGATGTCCAGGTGGATGGACAGCCGGGAAGGGAGCAGATTAGGGGCTTTGATCTCCATGAAATGCAAGAGCTTGCTCAAGATCTCAAGAACGAATTGTTAGGTAACCTAAACCGTGTAGATTTTCCCCTAATTCGTCAGGCGCATCAGTATGTTCAGCATGTAAAGGGATCCCCCACATTCGTAGTGCTGTTAACAGATCAGACGGCTTGGTTTAGCACTCAGCCGATGGCGGCGGTGGGTTGGAAGGAGATCATTACATCCGATGGGCATTGGTGGGAGGAGGTGTTGCTGGCCTGGGCTGAAGAACACGGGATCCGCTGTCATTGTGTGCGGTTTGTGGTGCCACCAGAGGTGAGATCAGGGGTCGCAGATTGGGAAGGAATGGCAAAACTCGCTACCCAGTTTCTGAGCCAGCTTGTGCAAGACAACCAGATTCAGTTACCCAATAGCCAGGTTCTCCCTTTTGAAACACTCCTTATCCAGCACAGCAGCGGGACTCCGGCGTTGAGTAGTGCCCTGTATTTGTGGGGGATTGAGCAACGGCTAGAGGGACGAGCGGTGGAGTTTTTGTATATGTCTCGTCAGGATGAAGAACCCAGACATCATCCTGGATCCCATTGGCAGTGGCGGTTAAAAGTGCCTCAAATCCGACAATTATTGGCAGTGCAAGATTTTGCAGGGATCCTTCAGTTGGTGAAGGGAGATGTGGGCAAGGATATGGAGAAACAGATCCGGCGACTGGATCGGGCGGTGTCTTTTAATTTGCGGGAGCTCAATTTGGGGCTGAATCCTGAAGAAGAAGTTCTGGAGCGGATTGCGATTGCCTGCTGGAGTGAGCGGGCGTTTCGGGAGCGGGGGCAATGGATGCACTGGATTTTAAGGGTGGCTGGAGCGTTTGAGTTGGTGTTGAAGTGTTTGGTTGTGCAGCAGGGGCAAGGGCAATTCTCGTGGCGGCGTAGGAACAATGGGTCGGTAGATTTGTTCCATCAACAGGATCCCGTTTTTGCCAACATCACAGCGATTGCGAGGGGGATCTCTCAAGGGAATTTCCTAGGAAGAAAGGATAATCAAGATTTCACATATCGGTTCGATCCTATTGCTAGAAGCCAGGAACTGAGTTATTTTCAGTCCTTTTACTGTGATGATCCAGGCTGGATCCTGAATAAAAATAAACAGATCAAATTTGCAGAGATTCGGAACGACCTCTATCACTCTTTGCAGGGGGATGTGATCGATCAAGCCTTGGATCAAAAGACGCTGGAGTTGGGATCCGTGACCCGTGCAGATCATCCGGCTCAGGTGGCGGTGGGTCATTTGGAGTTTTTGATTGAGCTGGCAGGGATCCAGTCCAAAATCCAAGAGCGGGTGCGGGATTATCAAACTCAGGTGCAACGGATCGAGGAGCAACTGTAAATGGATTTGGAGCAATGGTTGGTTCAGCAGCGGCGGCTTTATGTGGGAGGGATCCCAGAGGGTGAAACGCGGTTGGCAACCCATCCGGTGAGTGGCGAGTGGCAAGAATCAGAGTATTTGCAAAACCAGTTTTGGTGGGGCGGAGGGGCGAGTCGAGAGTCGTGGCGGCAGATTGAGCAGGATTTGGGGGAACGACCCGAGCTGACTCAGGTGGCGGCCTTGACTTTTGGGCCGGTGCAGACATTTTTGGGGGCAGGGCAGCGGCTACGGGACTGGGCGGTGGCGTCCTGGCTGTGTCATTACTTGGCGGCGGTGATGGTGTATCGCTGGCAGGAGCGAGGTGGGGTGGTGCTGTTGCCGCGTCATCAGGGGGTGGATTTGGTGCAGTGGTTGCGGGATCCCGACTACCCCGGTGGGGAAGGATTTTGGCGGGCAGAGTTGCCGAATGTGTTAACGGGATTACATCCTAGTCAGCCGGAATGGATTGAGAGTCAGCGTCAGGTGATCCGGCAGGAGTGGTCGCGGTTGATTGCAGTCCTTGAAGAGGTGGTGGTGGAGCGTTTTCCGAAGCTGCTGAATGGGATCGGGTGGCGGGTGATTCATCGGGATCATGCCTGCTTGTGGACGGTGTATGCCGAGTCGGAGCCGATGCAGGTTGAGGGGCTGAGTGAGCAGATTGGCGGGTTGCATGGGCAGATTGAGGCACGGAAGTTAGCGCGACAGTGGCAGTATCCCTGGTGGGGGGGGCGAACGAGTCCGACGGCGGGGAGTCTTTCGACTTGGCATCCGGGTCTGAAGCCGCTGGATCAGGGGGGGACGTGGGGAATGCCGGATGAGCAGCTCCAGTCCTGGTGGGAAGGGGTGGCAGACCGCAGTGGTTTGGCGGGCTTGTTTTCTAAAGATGAGCGGCTGAATAGCCTGGAGATGGTGAAGCGGTTGGCATCGGCCCCTGATGTGATGGAGTTGGTTTTGCAGCGGTTGTGGGGGAAGAAACCTCCGGCCTGTCCTTGGGAGCGGTTTCCGGATCAGACGGCGACGGCAGCGGCTTGGATCACGCAGGTGGTGGATCCTGGAGTGTGGAATGAGAAGGTAGAGACGTTTAATGAGCTGATTTTTGAGCGGCAACCGTTGACGGAATGGGGGATCCCTGGGGTGGATGAGGCCGGGGAGAGGTTTGCCCATCCGCGGATTTTGGAGCGGCGAACGGTGCGGGATCAGGCTCCGGATCTACTGGATGAGTGGGAGCAAGAGAAGCTGGCGGGCTGGGAGAGTGTGATCGAGTGGACGGTGGGCTGGCGAGGCGATGGGGATCAAATGGGGCAATGGCTGTCGGGGACTCAGTATCGAGAGCGACAGTTGGCCTGGGAACGCTGGCACGTGGATGAGAGCAAGATCGAGGTCTATCGACTGGGGATCCAACCACCGCTTGTGCCATCCCAGCCCAGACAAATTGAACTGCCTCACGTATTAGACCTGTCGGTGTTGTTTAGCTATTGGAATGAGGTGTTGTATCCGCTGGTGGAAGATCACCATCTGGGACGGGTGGTGTTTGCCGGGGGGGATGATTTTCTGCTGCTGGGGCCGATCACCGAGGCGGTAGCGTTGACCAGCGATCTCTTGAAGCTCTGGCGAGGGCTACCCAATCCGGTGACGGAGCCGTTGGAGCCGGCCTGCGATGGCTGGGTGAGGCGGGGGAGCAAAATCTATCCTGTCCCCGGAGAAAAAATGAATTTTAGCTTGGGGGTAGTGATTGCCCAGCGACGGATCCCCCAATCTCTTTGGCATCGCAACCTCAATCAGGCGTACAAGCAGGCAAAGAAAACAGGGCGTAACCGCGTGTGTGTGCGGGTGCTGTTTAACAGTGGCCAAAGCCTGGAGTGGGTGTGTCCGTGGCCGTTGTGGCTCCTGCTGATGGAGGAGGTGCAGCCGAAGCGGGATCCCAAGCAGACGGAGCTGAATCGCTGGGAGAAGTTGTTGGGGTATGTGGAGAGCACGCGGCTATCCTCGCAGGCGCAGACGGTGCTGGGGGTGGGATCTCTGATTCGGACGTTGTGGGCCAGTGTGGGCATCGATCCGGGGTTGTGGGATGAGGTGTTGGGGTATCGGCGAAGGTTTCAAAAGGAACTGGAGAAGGAACTGGAGAGTTGGGATTGGTGGCTGAGTTGGATCAGCCTACGGGGCTTTTTGGCTCGGCAAGAGCGGGAGCGGCAGCGGTGGATTGAGTTGGTGGGGGGGCGAAGGGATGCCTGAGGCAGCGGTGAACTGGTTGACGTTAACGCCGGCGGGGCCGTTGAGTTTGGGTAATTTGACCCCGGTGGGGCAGAACAGCGGTCAGGTGGGGTGTCGGTGGCCTCCCAATGGGCATCAGTTGGCGGCGTGTTTGGGGTTGCCCAGTTCGGCGCGGTTGTGGGGGCCATTTTGGCATTCGCTCGCCTCACCCAGATCCTTTTATGTGCCGTTGCCGTTGCCGGTGTATGCCTTGGATGAGGGCAAAGACAAGTTAGAGCGAGTGTTTCGCCTGCAGGAGGTGGGGGGATATTGGCAACCCCGATCTGAACATGAAAGGAAGCCGATCCAGGTGGTGGGTGGATCCCGGCTGATTTCGGGAGTGGGGTTACGCAGCCTGTGGCGGGATGGAACAGTGGAAGGGAGGGAGTTGGTGGAGCTGCCCTGGCGGACGCTGACTCTGAGCCACAACAGCCGCCAAGATTACCAAGTCCGGGAGGAGGGGGGCTTTTTTGCGGAGATGACGACGCTGATGGATCCCGGTTGGTCCATTTTGGTGGGGATCCTGGGGGACTATGAGCCGCCGCAGTGGGGCACTCTGGGAGCGGGCGGGATGCCGGTGGCCATTCAAGCGGTGAAGTTGATTGGTTGGGAGTGGCTGGGCGAAGAGTGCAAGGGGGCAACCGGAGGGGTGCTGTTGACCGGGGCATTATGGAGCAAACAAACCTATTCGGTGCCCTGTCCTGAGGGGGTGCGGGCCTATGCCGCTGAAACTGGGGTGCCGTGGCAGTCGTGGAAGAAGGTGAAGGATCGAAAGGATCCAGGGCGGCGGGTGACGGTGTTGACTCCGGGGGAATGGCTGACTCCAGCGGGGGCGGTGTATTTGTGGCAAGAGGGATCCTCAATCCAGAAGTCGGGACCCATGCCGGATCCCTTTCATCGGGATGCGTTGGGGTATGGCCATATCTGGTTGTTTCGGGATGAGGAAAGGTAACGATGCCCAATGCGTGGTTGGTGTGTTTGTCGCCGGTGCATATTGGCGGGGCAGATAGCGAGAGCCGGGGCAACAATAATCCGGTGTTTCGCTTGCCGGATCGGACGCCTGCCATTCCGGGGAGTTCGTTACGGGGGGCATTGCGGGAGGATGCCGAAGGTAAAGATGCCTATAGGGGCCATGTCAAGAACTGGTTTGGAGGGCCGACAGAGGATATTTCGCCGGGGCGGATCTCGTTGGGGTGGGGCTGGCCGGTGTGGTGGCCGGTGCATGTCTTGGGCTACGGCAATTGGTGGGTGAGTTGTCCGGCTTGGCTCAACCGTTTTCAACAACTGAATCACGGATCCCCGTTTAACTTTGCCCTGGATCAGGTGTATATGACCCATCCAGAATTGGCAGCGGGATCCAGTCTGTATTTGCGCTGGCTGAGGTTGACCAATATCCAGAAGTGGACAGAGGTGTTACCGGCTCCAGAGGGGGTGGATCCTGATTGTCGGATTGTGGTACCCAACCATTGCATCAATTTGATTGTGGATATGGGGTTGGTGCGGCAGCCGAGGGTAAGTTTGCGGGATGAACCGGATGCCAAGGGCAATTTGGTGGAAAACCTGTTTGCCGTAGAGGGGTATCCGCCGGGGGCAGTGTTTATGTTTAGCTGGACGGTGCGCCAAAAGGTAGAACATCTGGATCAGTGGCAATCCTTTTTGCAGGGGGATCACTCCCTGGGCGGACTGTGGAGCGTTGGTTATGGCAATGTGCGGATCACGAACATTGGAGGTGCATGATGGCGGTCGAACATTACGACTTGGATCGGCGGGTGTTTCATCGCCTCCAAGCAGGGATCCAACATCTGCAGGACTGGCAGGGAGCCGCCAGTGGCATTGCCGATTATGTGGCCACCTGGGGGCTGGAGCGGTTTTGGTCGATGTCGCGGTCGATGGCTTTGCTGGGGGGAGCGATCCCGGCGGCGGGGCAGGGCAACAATGAACAACGACGCTATTTTGCCTGGGGGGTGGCGCGGATTGTGTTGGCCGAGGTTGCAGGGGCAGAACTAGGGATCCGAAGCGACATGACCACCCATGAGTTTCAGGAGCGGCTAAGGCAGTTGACCTTTAATCAGCAGGTGTTGATGAGTGACCTGTTGATTGCCATTGCCGAGACCATTCAGTTCTGGACGATGCGACTCAAAGACGCTCAACAGGCGGGTATGAATGCCTGAGCGATCACCTCGGCCAATGCCCTCAAAGGCTGATTCTTTCGTTGACCCGGTCGATGCCGCTCTGGATAAGGGTTTCAGCGATTTTGGATCCCTGTTTTGCGGCCTGGATGGGGTGGTTTTTGGGAGGCGGTCGAAAATGGCCTCTGGATCCCGCTCTGGGCAAGGGATGTAGAATGGAGGGGTCGCAGACCTTCCCAGAAGGTAAAGGTGTTGAAACTTGAAGGCTTCGCCTAAGTGAGAGGATAGCCCACCCAGGTCGCAGACCTTCCCAGAAGGTAAAGGTGTTGAAACTGCCCTTTATACGGCTTAACCACAACGTAACGTTGTTGTCGCAGACCTTCCCAGAAGGTAAAGGTGTTGAAACACGGATCCGATCCAATCGTTTCCGCGAATTCTTAAGTCGTCGCAGACCTTCCCAGAAGGTAAAGGTGTTGAAACGTTTCTAGCAGCATGTCCAACAGAGACATCAGTAGAGGTCGCAGACCTTCCCAGAAGGTAAAGGTGTTGAAACAACGTTGGCAAGATTTCCTGCGGTACCGGACGTTCGCGTCGCAGACCTTCCCAGAAGGTAAAGGTGTTGAAACTATGCAACTAACTTGGCGTGTGCTTCTTCCAAGTCTTTCTGTCGCAGACCTTCCCAGAAGGTAAAGGTGTTGAAACCACTCGGAACGAGCCAAGGCGGTGCTCTTACCAGATGTCGCAGACCTTCCCAGAAGGTAAAGGTGTTGAAACCAGGCCTGCACCGAGGCCCATCCGACTTCTCCTACGCTAGTCGCAGACCTTCCCAGAAGGTAAAGGTGTTGAAACCCTGCAGAGACAATCAAAGGGGCTGTAGTGTCTCTGAAGGTCGCAGACCTTCCCAGAAGGTAAAGGTGTTGAAACATCCGATCCAGGAAGATCGGAGCTTTGCGCACTGCAAGTCGCAGACCTTCCCAGAAGGTAAAGGTGTTGAAACTCCGCGACGTGCTTCTGGGTCACAACGCAAGCCTGAAGTCGCAGACCTTCCCAGAAGGTAAAGGTGTTGAAACCCAGTCGATAACTCTAGTTGACATATATGACGAGTAGGTCGTCGCAGACCTTCCCAGAAGGTAAAGGTGTTGAAACTTTAGGCTGTCAACGGTCCAACCGTAGTCGGGATCGTCGCAGACCTTCCCAGAAGGTAAAGGTGTTGAAACGATATTCCAACGCTCCTGCATAGCATCCCACAAAGTGTCGCAGACCTTCCCAGAAGGTAAAGGTGTTGAAACCTGCCTTGCGGTGACGAGGAGCCTGATCATGTAGTGTCGCAGACCTTCCCAGAAGGTAAAGGTGTTGAAACTCCTTCCGGGTAGCGAAGAAGTATAATTCATCCGCCCAGTCGCAGACCTTCCCAGAAGGTAAAGGTGTTGAAACTTCGTCTGAACCCAGAGCACATAACCGTCATCATCAACCGTCGCAGACCTTCCCAGAAGGTAAAGGTGTTGAAACTGTTCTTCAGTGAGCTTGGTTGCACCTTTAACTGGCAGTCGCAGACCTTCCCAGAAGGTAAAGGTGTTGAAACTCCACCGCCTCCTCGGGCCAGTCATTAAACTTTTGGGGTCGCAGACCTTCCCAGAAGGTAAAGGTGTTGAAACTCGATCTGCCCTACCCAACGCTTCAGGTATTCCTCCTTTGCGTCGCAGACCTTCCCAGAAGGTAAAGGTGTTGAAACTCGGCAACTGGTTTGCCGGGAACACCGTAGAAGATGGCGGTCGCAGACCTTCCCAGAAGGTAAAGGTGTTGAAACAACTTCTCTGAATCAAAGTTGTCAAACTGTTCCATCACAGGTCGCAGACCTTCCCAGAAGGTAAAGGTGTTGAAACTGTTTGACTACCAGAGGTTTCTCAGTAACTACACGTCCAGGGTCGCAGACCTTCCCAGAAGGTAAAGGTGTTGAAACTGTTCTTCAGTGAGCTTGGTTGCACCTTTAACTGGCAGTCGCAGACCTTCCCAGAAGGTAAAGGTGTTGAAACAGTTAGACATTGACGAGGACTTTCACTTGGTCAGCTAGTCGCAGACCTTCCCAGAAGGTAAAGGTGTTGAAACATAGTTGTATGCAAAGAATCGACAATACTGTAAAATGTCGCAGACCTTCCCAGAAGGTAAAGGTGTTGAAACTCCTCAACAACTCCTGGAAAGGGATGTCTATTGACAGTCGCAGACCTTCCCAGAAGGTAAAGGTGTTGAAACACAGGACGCTTGTTTGGATAACGTACCAGGAAAGCAGTCGCAGACCTTCCCAGAAGGTAAAGGTGTTGAAACACGAAGCCGTTCGCCACTTGCAACGTGTAGGAGTTGCCGGTCGCGGACCTTCTCAGAAGGTGAGGGGGCTAAAATGCCCTATGAATTCTAAAAGTCCTCTCGTAGGTTGTCTCAGATTAAAACAATGGAGGATCCTAAACAATGCGCAAACTTTTACCTGCTGAACGTCCCCGCTGGTATGGACTGAAAGAAGATCCCAAACATGTCGATAAAGAATGCGGCTATACCCCCCAAACCTCCGACATTACCGACAGTCGGGCTAATAGAGATATTACGGAAGCCTGGAATGGAAAGCCCTGCTTTGCCCTCAACAAAACTAAAGATCCACGCACAATATCCATCGGCGATCTCAAGCTGATCAGCCCCCTACAAATTGGCGGGGGTAGCTTTCCTGAAGGTGGGATCCTTCCAGCCCAAGCAGCCGGAATACCCTGGATCCCTGGCTCAAGTGTGAGAGGATCCTTGTTGCACTATCTGCGAGAACATTGGGACAGGATCCCGGCGAATGAGCAAGCCTTTTGGCGGACGCTACTGAATGAGAATCAAACCGCTTGGCTACCCAGAAAGATCCGGTTTGAGAATCTCTTTTTGGAGAAATCTAACCTCAAGCCTTATCCACTTAACCCTCAGCAACCTTGGCAAGTTTTTAATCAAAGGGATCCAAAGTTGGGTGTGCAATGGCAAATCCCTGCCGGAGAAGGCATGAATGCTCCCAAATATGCTCTCAACATCACCCTTAAAGAGATCCCGACCGAAGAGCAGAAAAGCTGGGTTACTCAGCGGATGAAGGAAATGTTGCGCCATCAAGGGCTAGGACGTGGGATCCATGCAGGATTTGGACGGATAGCAGAACGGATCCCTGTGGGGCAATGGACGATAGAGTTACAGGGGATGAAGCCCTGTGTGCAGCAGCATAAAGTTGAGAGCGGTCAGGTGACGCAACAAGGGCAATATCGTTGGAGTCCGCAAGTTTTACGGGCCAATCTGCGGGGATGGTTTACTCGTTTGGCCTTGCCTTTGTTGGGAATACAGAACACTGAAAGGCTAACTAACAAAATCTTTGGCGGTTTGGGTTGTCCTGCCGATTTGGTGCTGTGTAGCTACAAAGCCTCGGATCCATTGCCTGCTCTCAGTATTGAGGATGGGTTGGCCAATGGCTACGCCAATATACCTGCCCGTGACGCCCATGAAACCTGGGGGATCCAAGTTGAATGCAATGAGCCATTTCAGCCCTTGATTGGCGATCTGCTGAACCTGGCCCAACAACTGGGCGGACTTGGCCCTGGCTGGAGAAGACCCCCGCATCAACTCACCAGCTTCCGAGGCTTTCGGGGCAGCCAATTTACCCTCAGAAATGTCAAGCCCTTGCCATTGGCTCCGTTGATCGACAGCCTCAAGGTTCAGATCAGAAGTTTGGCCGGACAATATGGGATCCCGGTTTTAAGTCAGCCTTATCTGGGGACGGGGTGTATCTTCAGCATTTGGGAATCAGAGGATCGCAAGGCTTGGATGGAGATTGTACATGGGGTGTGTAGTACCAAGACCAACCCTCGACCGGATTGGTGTGGCAGCTCAGAGCATCGACCCTCTGGGTATTCTGTTAGGGAACTCAAGGATCGGTGTCGGATTACAGTGCTGGATCCCGATGTGGTGCCAACCTTGAAAGACATAGGGTTTCAACAGATCTGGAGCGCTTGATCACGGCCTAGGATCCAGGCGATAAGGGGGGGATCCCTGTGGTCAAGATAATACCGGACGGTTTGGGTCAGGTCGATCTCCAAGATGCTGGTGATCATCCTGTGCATGAGCTCCAGATGGATCCGGTCGTCCTAGGTAAGCAGAGCATACCTGCCATGGAGGCTGTTGTTGAGAGCGGCCAAGGCTGTTTGGGTGGCAGTAGCCATTCAAAGGGAGGCTTGAGGCAGGCATCCCACAGCAAGCGGAGTCGGGCCTCGGTGATGTGGAGAGGAGAATATGTTTTTGAGGGATCCCTTTCAGCTCTCTCCCTCTGTTTTTTTCCGCGAGCGAGTTGAGGTCGCTTTCTTCGCGCCAGCGGATGCCGCAGATCTCTTGGATGATTTCTTCAGAGTAGGGGGCAACGCTGTAGGAGTTACGAAAAATACTTCCGATAGGGCATCCAGTTTTTTGCCTCGCGTAATTTTGCACCCAAGCTTGGTTATGGGGGTTAAGTCCTGCCACCAACTTCTATCCGCCTCTGCAATCCGGGCAGCTGCAATGGTTACATCGACTCCCTTGAGGGGACTGCTGGGTTGCTCGGCTAGGTATCTTAGCGCAGCCAAGATAGTCTCTCTCGATGTATTGGTCAAATTTACCTTCGGAACAATTTCTTTGGCGAGAATCTGGGCCTGCTTAACCTGCTCTGGATCAGGATCGACAACGATACACCATAGCCTTTCCAGTCCCGCTTCTTGAGCAACTGCATAGACAAAATGGTTACCAATGGCTTTGTACTGATAGTCGCCAGCCTCGACCACCAGCAGAGGAACCCAGTTGTGTCCTCCTGTCGCCCTTAGCTGATCTGCGGCTGCGGCAACAAGGAAGGAGGGAGCAGAAAACCCATCGGCGGGCGTAATGCTCTCAAGGGGTAAGTTAACCAACCTACCTAGATCTGAAAACTCACTCATCGATAAAGTACTCACGGGCAAGACTCTGGTAGTATTCTAAAACTCTCCTGTCCCTAAAGACGGCAGGAATTCGAGCAAAGCTTGCAGAGGATATCACTGCATAGTCAGGTATCCTAAAAATGCTTTTGTTTTCATTACCTCTCTTAAAATGCGGCCAGAAATATGGACGTAGATCTACACTTTTCTCCTGGTTGATAAGCTTATCTATCTCTTCGTTAGCTAGTTTAATAGTGTATTCACTTCCCGAAGAGACGCCGTTGAAAAAGATAGGCAAAGTCCTGGGGCCGCCATCCTGTCGTGACTTAGCAGTTTCTGGAACAAAGCTGGTGATTACTCTAGCAGCATTATTCAGGGAAGACAGATCGTCGGGGCGGGTAGGTATCAAAATAACGTCGGCGGCAAAGACACCACTCTGGCTAAAGTAAAGCCATTGAGTTGGGCAGTCAATTAGGATG
Organism: Thermostichus sp. MS-CIW-34; assembly: GCF_054060435.1. NCBI lineage: Bacteria > Bacillati > Cyanobacteriota > Cyanophyceae > Thermostichales > Thermostichaceae > Thermostichus > Thermostichus sp. MS-CIW-34. Next base: position 26,990 of record NZ_JBSSDE010000004.1, read on the forward strand.
TAGTCATACCCATTGCGAAGAGGGGCAATCAGATCTCGAAGGCGTCGGGTTCCCTTTTGGATATATGCTAGCGACTGGCTGTCGGTCAACGTCTCCAGCTCAGGGTCTCTTGGGATAATGTCGAAGATGGAAATACCCCTGAGTCTATATGTTTGGACAATGGCATGGACGTCTATTTTGGGATCCTTTAAACATTGCGTCAGTGTAATTTTTCCAGGAGTGGCTCCCAAACTTCTTGTCAGATCACCCTGAGAATCAAAGTCAACAACTAAGACCTTTTTTTTCTTGGTTGCTAGTGTTGCCGCAAGGTTAATGATCGTCGTTGTTTTGCCTACGCCCCCTTTATTGTTATACACGCATACAGTCAGAGCGCGCTCATAGTTTTCTATCTTGTCTCGCAAGTTACGCACTATGCTCTCAATGTTATCTGAGCTAATATCAAGGTTTGCTGTAGCGGGGTGAACGACTTTTCCGTGCTTCCTCCAAAGCTGGATGTTATTTGCATTGGTGATAATTCCCCATTTTGCAGATTTGCAGTTCTTGGCAAGCAAGTAACTTTCTATCTGACAAACTACATCTCTATAGCAAGATCCTTCTCTGAGATTAACTGCTCTAGATTTTGCCTCCAAAAGCAAGTAGGGATTCTTCGGGGATCTAAAGAAAATATCTTCAGGATCTCCGTTCTTTCTTGCTGCGAGATCGACCTGGCCGCAACCTGTCTCGAATTCATCTCTAATTTCCGAGTCGTCAAAGCCAAGCGCCTGCAGGAGAGGAACAGCAAAGTGTTGGACAACAACTCGCTCTACCCTCTCGGTGGGAGATATCCTCTCAAGCTTCTCTCGGAGAGAGCTAGCCGCAGTCATAGGAAAAAATAGGAAAAAATAAGGTGGACAATGCTAACCAAGCTAAAAGCTTGCCCTCAGCATAGCAGTTGCTTGGCTCGTTCTGCTAGTGCTTGGGCTGTCAGGCCGTTGTAGTCCATCAATTCGGCGGGGGTGGCGGTGGTTTCGCCGCGTTTCCAAGCGAAGAAATCCCGCGGGCCGACATAGCGCAACATCAAGGGTTCGAGCATCAGGCTAGATCCGCCTGTTACCCCAATGAGGGCCTCGCCGGCAAACCAAGCGGCAAACTCCTGGTCGGACATGAATTCCCCATCTGGCTGAGCACAGGTGGACCAAGCCACGTCGCCGGGGCGATACAGACGGCGGGGGTTAATCACCGAGACGATTTTGCAGCCGATCCCTTGGGCTTGGAGCTGCTCAGCCGCCTCGAACACGGGCAGGAGAATCATATCCCCCACCACGGCAAAGACCACGGTGCGGGATCCAGGAAGTTCCTGAAGGACGGTGCAGCCTTGCTCTACTGCTTGGCGGGCTTGTTCTAGGGTGGTGCGGATGGGCAGGGGGGTTTTGCTGGCGATGATAGGGATCCCTTTGTTGCAGGTGGATAGGGCCCATTCGTAGGCAGCTTGGGCACAGTTGGCATCGGGCGGGAAGAGGGGGAAGACGTTGCCGTTGCGCATCATGGCTGCCAGGTAGGCCTCAATTTCCGGGCGTTGGTGGGTCCAGCCGTTACGCCCCTGTTCCAGAGCGCCGGCAGTGAAGAGGGCAATGGCCGAGGGGGTGGGCCGGCGCAGCTCCGCCATGGCTTGGGTTACCGTCTGCCAGATGGGTAGGCCGTTGACGGCAAAGGACTCGTAGGAGCACCACAGGGAGCGTCCGCCGAAGAGGGCTAGGCCCGCCGTTAGCCCCGCGCAGGCATCTTCGCTCAGGGGTTCGTAGACCTGGCCTTGGGGCTGTTGGTTGTATAAGGGATCCACCGTGGGGTGAATCACCTTGAGACCTTGGTTCACATTGGCAATGCCGGAAGCTTCGTTGCCGTCGGCATTGGCCACCAAAAAGTCGGGATCCTTCTGCCCCACCTGCACCACGAGGGATCCGATGGCCGTGGTGGAAACCTGCTTGTCCCCTAGGGGAAACTCCGTTAGGTTTAGGGATGCCAAAGGCGGCAAAGGCCGAACGAACTCTGTAACCGCCACCTTGGTGGCTGGCCCCCCGGCGGCCCGTTGGCAGTTTTGTCGCACCAGGGCCCAAGCTGCCGGATGTAAGGCCCGCGCCCGCAGAGCCGCCACAATGTCCGGGTGATCCAGGGTGTGGTGGCCGTAGAGGTTGTGGGACTTGGATCCCTTGGCATGTACCCCAGCCCCCTTCAGTTGCTTGAGGATGAAAACCGTTAATTGTCCGCTCAGGGCTGATTGGATGGCTCGCTCCATTTCGATCAGCACCCTTTGGGCAAAGGCAAGGCGGGCTTCTAGGGAAAACTGAGTGCTATCGACATAGGGGCCGGGCTGCTGGGCATCGTCGAAGTCTTTGGCATCCACCAACACCACTTCCTCAAAGCCGTTGCCCCGCCAATACTCGGCCATCTGGGCGTTGCTGGCGGTGGAGATCATGCTGTGGTGCTCTTGGCTGTAGCCATTCCAAACCAGCACCGGCAGGAAGTTGGTGCGCTGCGGGAAAGCCGTGTGGAAGTGAATCATGGAGCTCATCACATAGGGCTCTCCCAGGCCGCCATCCCCAATCGTGACCGGGAAGAGGCGATCCGGGTAGAGTAATGCCCCCGCCATGGCAAAGTGCTGCCCCTGCCCCAGCGGCCCAGCCGGCGCCAGCAGCCCGGGAATGTAGCCAGAGAGGTGACCCAACAGCCCTTCCCGCTCTCGAAAACGGGCCCGCAGGTCGGCGACGGTGTGGATGCCCATCTCGGCCAGGGATCCATCCAAGAACATGGCCGCGTAAAAGCCCGGCGCGTGGTGCCCGACTTCGGTGGGGATGTTCTTCTGGCCCAGGTACACCAGAGCGGCATAGGCTTCTGCTTGGCTGGCAAATCCGCCCGGATGGCCTGAGGCTTTGCTGGCGGTCATTTGCAGGGTGAGGTAGCGCAAGGCATCGGCATAGAGCAAGGTTTGGTAGGCGGCCATACGACTGCCGGGATCCCTCAGCTTCCCGGTGCCGGCATCCACTGCAGGGGCCTGGCCCAGGCGGTCAAATTCCGGCCAAGGATCCCCGAAGTACTGGATCCCTTCGCAAAAGGCGGGGACTTGGGCAGTTGCCTCCTGAGCCAGTGTCATCGGTTCAGCCTCACGCTTGTTGGGTTATTCACACTCACTGTAAACCCGATAACGCTTTTTGGATGTTCTGAGCAGAACTCGTCCAGCCGACGATGCCCCCTTGCGCCCGGATCATCTCCAGGGTGGCTTGCTTGAACTCTGGGAAGTAGCTGGCGGTGCAATCTTCCACCAGCAGGCACTCATAGCCGCGGTCATTGGCCTCGCGCATTGTGGTTTGCACGCAGACTTCTGTGGTTACCCCGGTGAACAGCAGGTGGGTGATGCCGCGCTTTTGCAAGATTGCTTGCAGCTCGGTGGCGTAGAAAGCCCCCTTGCCGGGTTTGGGAATGACGATCTCTCCCGCAATCGGGGCAAGCTCAGGGATGATGGCGTTGCCCGGCTCTCCCCGAATCAAAATCCGCCCCATAGGGCCTTCGTCCCCAATGGTCAGGGATCCCTTGCCGCGTTTGCGCTTGCTGGGCGGGCAATCGGAGAGATCTGGCTGATGACCCTCTAGGGTATGAATGACGGTTAAGCCCTTTTGACGAAAAAAGTCCAGCAGCCCCTTCAGGGTGGGCACAATGGATCCCAGTTGGGTGACATCGTTGCCCAACATTTCCCCAAAGCCGCCCGGCTCCAGGAAATCTCGCTGCATATCGATGATCACCAGGGCCAACTGAGACAGGCCGGGAACTTCATACTCGTAGGGCAGGGCTGGGATCCGAACCATAGAGCATGACTCTAGTCAATAATAAGCTCAACTATACTGAAAATAATGTATAATATGTTCAGTACGGATTACTACCAGTTGATCTTTCTGTTTACTTTCGAGTCTGCCAACATGGTAGCCAAAGCAAAGCAGAAAATTGGTAGTAAGACGACACGGAAACTGCGCTTTGGGTATTCTACTCAAAGCTTTGCGGGATACCGCCATTCTGTTTGGACTCCGTCCCGCTAACGCGAATGGAAACAAACAGAATGCTATCGCTGCATAGTTGAACAGTGATGTTCAGCAGTGTTCAGCGTAAATGTATCAGACCCCCAGTTGGGATCAATGCTGGGGCGGGGATCCTGCCTCGGCCAGGCCGATTTCCCTCAACCGCTGGGCCAAGTATTCTCCGGCAGTCAGGGAAGGAAACCGAGGGATCCCGCCGGTGCGGGCCACACAAGTCGGCAAGGGTGTGAGATCCACTTCTGCACGCGGATGCACAAAGAAGGGAATGGAAAAGCGGCGCTCTTGGGGGTTGTCGGGGTTGGTCACCCGATGGGTGGTGCTGCGCAGCAGGCCATTGGTGAGGTTTTGCAGCATATCCCCAGCATCGACAATGATCTGACCGGGCAGGGCCGAAATGGGCAGCCAAGATCCATCTCGTTGCAGAAGTTCTAGCCCTGGTGCGGTGGCTTCACACAAGAGCGTAATCAAGTTGATGTCTTCATGGGCTGCAGCTCGTAAACTCTGGGGAGGGGCTTCAGCAGGGATCGGCGGATAATGAATCACCCGCAAGAGATTGGCTCCTCCTTCCGCCGCTTTGGGCAAGTATTCGGCAGGCTCCCCCAGATACAGAGAGACCGCCTGCAACAGGCCCTGGGCACAGGTTTCCAATTGGGCGAACAGCTCTAGCATCACCCTGCGAAATTGGGGCACCTCCCGAGGCCAGATGTTGGCAGGAAGGTGGGGATCCCCTTCGCGCCCGATGTGCCAAAACTCTTTCATGTCAGGATAGGGATGATCTTTGGCGTGTTCTTTGCCAAAGGGGGTGTACCCTCGTTGCCCCAGCAGCGCCGGATCCTCATAGGCTCTCTTGGTTGGCTCTGGCAAAAGAAAAACGGCTTCTGCGGCTTCATAGGCTTCCCGGATCAATTCCGGCGATAGGCCATGGTTAACCAAGGCAAAAAAGCCAATCTGTTGCAGCGCTTCCCCCACCTGGCGGACAAACTGCTCCCGCTCACCTGACGTTCCGTTTTGAAAGGCGGCAAAATCGACAACCGGCAGAGTCTGGCGTTGGGGAGTGGTTACCACGGCAAAAGTCGTCTCCGGCGAAGAGTCAACGCTATTTCTAGGCAGCGGGCTTGGTGTCCTATGCTATCCTTCCTAGGGGGACAAGGGGAGAGGTTTGAACCGAAGATGATCTGTTCGGGGCCCATCTGCGATATCTAGAGTCTAAAGCCGCTCGGCTATTCACCTTCCCACAAGATGTAGGTAAAACCCTGCCAAACCTCTGTTGCCTTTGCCTGGAGATTGCACCTTAGTAGTGATTAGTAGTGACCTGTGCCCTTTTCGGGAAGGCTGTGATAGAGTCGATAAAAGCAAAGTTATGACTGGGTTTTCCCCAAGAGCAGTCTGAGCGCTGGGTAGGCGAAATGGAGGGAGTTGTTCTGTTGTTGCAGTGGCTTAACTTGGTAAGGCAGGGCAGGCTACTTCTTCCCTCTTTAGCCGATTAAAGTTTTTGTGAAGTTAGGGATTAAGTTGGGGTCTCTGTTGCTTGTCAGCTATAACCGCGCCTAGAATTGCCGAGGACTGATGTTTTCGGAGATAGTTTGCAGACACTGTTGATGTTGCTTTCCTTTTGCCTACTCTCAATCTGTTGACCTTTCGAGACCGACTGCTCTATGACAGACACTCATCCCTGTGCCCCCTGTATTGTGAATACGGGAACTCTGGTCAATAAGCGGGATATTTACCGACTCCTATCCGATTTGGCCCGTGTTCGCTACTTCGATATTGTCGATGGCTCAGTGCGGAAGCAAGGGGAAGGCTGCGTGGTGGATGTTTTTCAGGATCCCACTGCTGCCACACTGGTGGTAAACCGTAGCCTCTACTTAAATGTGAACAGCTTTGACTATGCCTGTCTGCGGGATCCCGCTTCCGAAGAAGAGATTGCCAACCTGGGCAAGGAGCAGCCGGGCGTGGTTATCGACTTGGTTCAGGACGGACGTATTCTGCGCTTGGTTCCCCTGGTGGAGCCGCGTTCGGATCCCGAGGAGCTCTTGGGGGATAACCAGGCGCTGCGGGCAGCGGTGGATGTTTTGGCTGCGGGCTGGGGCATAGAAGAGGAAAACTCTTCCGACTCCTCAGATTGAGAGATCCTGACCTGAAAATATAGACCTCCAAACCCATCTCTTCCTGGCCTTGAAGTTGACCGGTGCGGTGTGACGCAAATCATGCTCGGGAGGATGGTTGCAGCCGGTATGATCCACTTGGGTCATGGAGCTTTTTGGGAGGTGGTGTGAATTCAAGGCAGCGACTGCTTTTGGGCAGAGTGTGGGGCCTGCGCCTGCTTGGATCCCTGGTGGCTGTGCTTCTGGTACTGGCGCTCAAGGCCTGCGGGGGAAGTGGTAGCTCCTCTTCTGTAGGTGTCATTCCCACTCCCATTCCAACCGTCATTCCCACCTCTACTCCAACTGTCGTTCTCACCTCTACTCCGACTGTCATTCCTGCCCCTTTGCCCTCGCCAACGACTGCGCCTGCTTCCCAGTTCACCATTGACGTTCGCTTTCCCGACAACAGTCTCACCCCCACCCAGCAGTCGATCGTCCGCAATGCCGCTCTGCGCTGGCAACAGATCATCGTTGGTGACCAGCCGGATCTGCCCCCCACCACCATTCGGGCCGACGAATGCGATCGAGGGTTTCCCAGCACGCCACTCAATTTCCCCATCGACGATCTGCTGGTGGAGGTGCGGGCCAGAAACCTCGGCGACGAGCGAATTTTGGGGGGAGCTGCTCCCTGTTTTGTGCGGGCCTCTAACGGTCTGCCTTTTTACTCCGTAGTTCTGTTCAACAGTCAAAATCTATCTGCCCTGGAAGAACGAGGGGATCTGCCCATTACCGCCCTGCACGAGTTGGGCCATGCCTTGGGCTTTTTGCCCATCGTCTGGGATCCCAAGGGGCTAACGGTGGGCTTGGTGAGGCGGGATCAGCCTACGCCCCCTGGCTACGATCCCCGCTTCATCGGCCCCAGGGCGGTCAGCGCCTTCGCCACGCTGGGAGGAAACGCGCCCTCTGTTCCTTTAGAAAACGAGTTTGGGGAGGGATCCCGAGATTCCCATTGGCGGGAGAATGTCTTGGGCCGCGAGCTGATGACCAGCCGCATCGACCGGGGGGTAGCCAACCCCTTAAGCATTCTCACCGTCGAAGCAATGGCAGATATCGGCTATGAGGTGAATCCGGCAGCGGCGGATGGCTTTGCTTTGGGGCGCGGCAGGGGGGTCTCTCAACCTTTGGAGCTGCAAGAGCTGGAGTTGACCCTACCCCTACAGCGATTTGACGCCGAGGGCAGGCGGGTGGGGGATCCCTGAGAAAAAGAGCATATTTACTCATGGCCAAGAGGCTACCTTTTAACAATAATGAAGGTCGAGTTGTATAACTTCACAACATCGACATAACATCGACAAGTTCTCAACATCGACAAGTTCTCACCTCATCTCTTTGCAATTAGCTATGGGTATCCTCAAGAAGCTTTTCGGCGGCCTGTTCTCCTTTTTCGGCATTCTCTTCGGCGGCTTGGTGGATTTTGTTACCGGGCCTTTTCGTTCTGCACCAGCTTCTCCCAGCTCTGCTCCTGCGGCTACAGCTGCCCCTGCCAACAAGCCCAAGGTGGTGGTGGAGAAGCCTTTTGTGCCCAATGAGATCTCGGCTCCGCGTCCTAACCGTCGCCCTGGCCCGGCTTTGGATGTGTTCCGGGCTATGGTTCAGGAGATCCCTTCGGCGCGGGCTTAGTCTGCCCATCTTCGGGAGCAGCTCGTAAGATGGAGGTGACACCGCTGGAGACTGCTCTCTATGTCCGATCTCTCTTTCTCAGAACAAGAACGGCTGAAACAGCTTGAGCGTGAACTGGAGCAGGCGGCGGCGGCCTCTGGGGAGTCGGGAACATCCGTTGCGTCTCAGGGGAAAAGTGCCGTCCGAGCTTGGGTTGAGACTTGGGGGCGTCCACTGGTGACGGTCTTCGCCATTCTGGGCTGTATTCTTCTGGTCGGGCTGTTCTTCCGGGTTTTCGGCACCGTTCTCAGGTGGGCAGTGGTGGCGGGGCTGGGCTATCTGCTCTATGCCTGGGTGGTGGCACCGCGGCTGGGCCTTCCCACCGGAGCTAAGTCGAAGCCAGAGGACAGCAATCTCGACAGCTTTTGATGCCTAGGGATCCCTGGCGAGCCTATGTTTACTTGGCGGCGGCCATCTTGGGCTGGGCCACGGCTGCCAGCGCTTTTAAGTTTGGGTTGCGGTACCTGTCGCCGACGGTTTTGCTGATTTTTTCGGCCTTTAGCTCTTGCCTGATCCTGGGGATCGTTTTGGTGGTTACAGGGCGGGCGAGGTTGATCGGCAGGCAGAAGGGATCCCAAATCCGCCTGTCGGCCCTTCAGGGGCTGCTCAACCCCTTCGGCTACTATGGGGTGTTGTTCCAGGCTTATGACCGTCTGTCGGCTCAGGCGGCGATGGCTCTGAATTACACTTGGCCGCTGGTGCTGGCTCTTCTGGCGGTGCCGCTGCTGGGAGAGCGCTTCCGTTGGCGGCTGGTGTTGGCCTTGGGGGTGAGCCTGCTGGGGGTGGTGCTGGTGGCTACGGGGGGATCCTGGGGCACCTTGCAGGTGGAGGATCCCTGGGGGGTGCTGCTGGCGGTGGGCAGCTCTGGACTCTGGGCGCTCTATTGGCTACTCAATGTGCGGGATGGGCGAGATGCGGTGCTGAAACTATTCATGGGGTTTCTCTTTGGCAGCCTCTACGGTCTGCTGCTGCTGCCGTTGCAGGAGGTCTCTTGGAGCCTTGCCGGGCTGGGTTGGGCGGCTTACATTGGTCTGGCGGAGATGGGCTTAACTTTTGTGTTTTGGCTGCGGGCTTTGGAGTTGGCGGGCCACCGGGGATCCCTGGCCAACTGGGTGTATGTGACGCCCTTTTTGTCGTTGGGGTTGATTGCGGTGCTGTTGGGCGAGACGATTGCGCTGGGATCTGTGGTGGGCCTGGGCTTGATCTTGGCGAGTAACCTGTGGGGATCCCATAGGGAAAAGCCCCCCGCGGATCCTGTTCTGTCCTGAGGCGGTTGCGTTCGCGCCAGCGGGACGGAGTCCTATCGCGTTAGCGGGACGGAGTCCTATCGCGTTAGCGGTGCAGAGCATGCCTCTAACCCCCAAAACCCTGAACTTTGCTGAATTTACTGAGCTTTAGGCGGTTTGGCAAAAGTCATTGAGAGGGATATAGTAGACCAAGTTTCCCCCTGATCCTTGAGTCCACCGCAACGGTTGCCGGGAAGTGAAGGGGGAAAGCGCTCGGGGGGTATTCCTCAGGGCTTTGCGGGATACCGCCTTCCTGCTCAGAGATAGGCAGGATGCGATCGCTTCTTTCCTGAACCATGTTCAGGAGAGTTCAGCGTGAATGTATCAGCACAATGAATCCCGTTCCTCTCTATGTGGCGGCAACAGCTCACGGGTTTGGGCACGTTACCCGTCTGGCGGCGGTCGTGAATGCTTTGCTGCGGCGGGATCCCCATGTTCTGCCCATCTTTGTTACGCCGGCTCCCCGCTGGCTCCTGGAGCGTTACGTGGAGGGGAAGTTTCTCCATCGGCCGCGGGCGTTGGATGTGGGGGTGGTGCAGCCGGATGGGCTGCAAGCGGATCTGCCGGCTACGTTGGCTGCCCTCAAGGCGTTTAAAGCCAGCGCTGCGGAGCTTGTTCGAGAAGAAGCGGATTTCATTCGAGCCCAGGGGGTGCCTTTGGTGTTGGCGGATGTGCCGCCCATTGCTGCGGCGATTGCCCAGGCTGCCGGGATCCCTTGCTGGATGGCCAGTAATTTTGGCTGGGATTTCATCTATCAGGAGTATGGCCCGGAGTTTCAACCGTTTGTGGCCTGGATCCAGGAGCTCTACGGGCAGTGCGACCTTCTATTTCGCCTGCCCTTTAGCGAGAGCATGGTCGCGTCAGCGGTGCGGAGCACTAGCGCCTTCCCGCGTCAGCAGGAGGTGGGGCTGACGGGATCGGATCCCCGCTACGGGCCGGAGGAGGTCGCCGCCCAGTTGGGGTTACACCCGGAGCAACCCAGGGCTTTGTTTACCTTTGGCGGGCTAGGGGTACGGGGGTTTCCTTACGAGCGGCTCCAAGATTTTCCCGACTGGCAGTTTCTCACGTTTGATCGGGAGGCTCCTCCCTTGCCCAACTTGCGGGTTTTGGATGGGCAGGTGTGGCGACCGGTGGATGTGATGCCCCTCTGCCGCTGGGTGGTGTCCAAGCCGGGCTATGGCACTTTGGCGGAGGCCCTGCGCAGCCGCACACCTATGGCCTGTGTTACCCGCTCTGGGTTTGCCGAGTCGCCGTTGCTGGTTGAGGGTCTGCAGCGCTACGGCTGGCATCGCATCCTCTCCCCAGAGGAGTTCTTTCAGGGATCCTGGGACTTTTTGCAGGATCCCGCCCACCCACCCCAGAGGCCGGATGGGTTGGATCTGCAGGGGAATGAAACCCTGGCTGCTGCCTTAGAGGCATTCCTGCGGGGAAGGGATCGCGGGTAGGATAGGGGGCAGCTTTCTGCAGCGGATCCCTTCACGGTAGCGGTGTGGAGCCCTATGGCCAGCAGCTCGTTCGGGTCAGCGGTGCGGAGCACTGCGGAATCTTTGCGGCAACTGTACGAAGAATTGCCCTACCCCAATGTGGCGATTGAGGCCTCGGGCCGCAACGCCATTGACGGGTTGTACCGCCTAAGTTTGACCACCGCCCAATACGCCCGCACCCGCGCCATTGTGCCCAGCGAAGGCGCTCTCATTTTGAATGCCGGCTGCGGCTCGGGCTGGGAAACGTTGATCTTGGCGGAGGCCAATCCGGGGGCGCGGCTGGTGGTGTGCGACCTGTCGGCAGAGTCGGTACGGGTGACGGAGCGACGCTTGCGCTACCACGGCTTCGGGGAGGTGGAGTTGTATGTTCTCGACCTGTTGGATATCGAACAGTTGGGGTTGGAATTTGACTTCATCAGCCTTAACGATGTGCTCTATCTGCTGGACGATCCGGTGGCGGGGCTAAAGGCGCTTAAGCGGGTTCTCAAACCTGACGGGATCCTGCGGGCCAACCTGCACCACGCCTACCAGCGGGAGGTGATCTTTCGCCTACAAGAGGCGTTTCGGCTGCTGGGGCTGTTTGATCTACCCACTCCTGAGGCCTGTCAGCGGGTACGGGAATTCATGGCCAGTTTGGCCTCAGACGAACTGCGAGCTGCCTTGCGCTGGAACCCTGAGATCTACAAAGACAACACCAACATCCGGGCCAACTACCTCTTGCCAGGAGACAAGGGCTTCCTGATCCCCGACCTGATGCGCATGCTCGAGGAAGCTGAGCTGGGCCTGGTTTGTCTGGTGGACTATGCCGACTGGGATCCGGCGCTTTTGTTCAAAGAGAGGGCCATGCCCCCCTGGCTGCAAGCCGAGCTGGACAAACTCTCGCCTGCCGACCAGAATCACTTTTATGAGCTGATCTACCCCAACCATCGCCTCATTGACTTTTGGGCAGAACACCCTGGCTCTTCCTTGGTCTTGCCCTGGAGCGACGCCGATTGGCTGGGGGGCAGAGTGCAGCTCAACCCCATCCTGGCCGACAACGTCGAATTTCGCCAAAACTTTGCCAAAGCTCACGAGAAAAAGCTGGAGTTTGCTATGAATTGGCCGGGATCCAGCTATGGGCGTCTGACCATCTCAGCCCCTCAGATGGCTTGGCTGGGATCCCTGTTGCAGGGGCCAACGCCGGTGAAGGCCATGATTGAGCAGGCAGCTCAGGTCAACACGTTAGAGCCGGAAGCGGCCCGGGAGGAAGTGCTCACCTACCTGGCGGGGCTGGAGTCGTTTTTGTTTGTGATGTTGGATCCTGCACCCGTTCCAGGAGAAGGAGTTTTTCCAATCGCTTGAGATCCCCGAGCCTTTCTCCCAAGGGTAGAGGGAAGCCAATGGGCCGGTTCACGGCAACTTGGAACGACTATTGAGGGATTGAGGCTCTGCCGGGCTGCAAGAACGGTCTTGGGCAGATGTCAGATGGGGAGGGATCCCTCTCTAGCGATCCACCAGGCGCAGCTCGAAGGTGAGGATGTTGGCAGCCAAAATCTCCAAAGCCCCGCCCTCGATAAGGTCGCGAGTGAGGGCAGCTCCGGAGCCACTTTGTTGGATCAATTCGCGGCTGCGGCGCACCGTCTCTTGTCGCTGGGGATCATCCACAACCACCTGCCGCTGATTGGACAGGCTGAGGCGATAGAAGTTGGGCAAATCTCCCCGGGTGGCATCAATGGCCAGATTGGTCTCTTCGGGGGCCACACGGAAGGGGGCGCGAGCGGTGAGCAGAGCCACCTGAATATCTTGATCCCGCCCATCGAGACCCTGCAGCTCGGAGATATCGATCTGGAAGTTGAGGGTATCGCGGTCGCGGGTGAGGCGATTGACCCGTACCTGGTTAAAGCCGACCGCAAACTCTCGTTCCGGCTCTCCAAACCGCTGGATGGTGGCCTGCAAGACCGACTCTTCGTTGAGGGGGGTAACCCGAATGAGGTAATCCCAGTCCCGCACAAAGGTGTACTCGTTGGGCCCCACACGGACGTTGGGATCCACCAAGTTGGCGGTGGGGCCAGGGCTGCCGGCCCGGCTGAGAGCTACCATGTACCAGTAGTTGGGGCTGATGGGCAAGCCCAGGGTCATGCGTACTTCCAACACTGGCCGCGCCCAAGCGGCAACAGCTGTGAGGGCCGTTATGGCCATGGCTCCCAAGCAACTCCACAGCCAGCGCTGAGGAGGAAAATTAAGCTGCGGCGGGCAAGAGCAAGTGATGGCTGGGGTTCTCATTCAAGCCTCTTCAACTCTCCGGCAGGTGGCGGCAGCCTGAACTCCTTTCCTGCTCGCTCTGGAACAGTCTAGCCAGGAATGGCGTGCCCTCAACAGGGGATCCCAAGGGTCGGCGGCGGAGCGCCAGCAGAAGTTTTCGTTAAGCAGTGATGATTCGGTGTGGAGGATAGCTATGCGCATTGCTCAGATTGCCCCTTTGCATGAGAGTGTGCCCCCCAAGCTCTACGGCGGCACCGAGCGAGTTGTGTCTTGGCTCACCGAAGAGCTGGTGCGGCGGGGGCATGAGGTGACGTTGTTTGCCAGCGGCGACTCCCAAACCCAGGCTCGCCTCATCCCCTTTCGGGAGCGGGCTTTGCGTTTGGATCCCACGGCCATCGACACAGTGGCTCCTCATGTTTTGATGGTCGAGAAAGCCTTTCAGATGGCCGACGAGTTTGACATTATCCACGGCCACATCGACTACTATCCCTATGCCCTGGCCCGTCGCCACCCGCAGGTTTCTTTTTTGGCCACCCTACACGGGCGACTGGACATTCCGGAGCTGCAGCCCCTCTACACCGAGTTTCAGGACATTCCGGTGGTCTCCATCTCCAACGCCCAGCGGCTGCCGCTGCCCCAGGCCCGCTGGGTGGGGACGGTCTACCACGGCTTGCCCCTGGATCTCCACCGTTTCTATCCAGAAAAGGGGGACTACCTGGCCTTTTTGGGCCGGGTCTCCCCGGAAAAAGGGCTGGACACGGCTATTGAAATTGCGGCGCGGGCAGGGATGCCGCTGAAGGCTGCTATCAAGATCGATGCGGTGGATCGCCAGTACTACGAGTTAGAAATTAAGCCTTTGGCCAGTCGCCACCCCAATGTGGAGATCATAGGGGAAATCACCGACCAAGAGAAAAGCGAGTTTTTGGGCAAGGCCTATGCGGTGCTGTTTCCCATCCGCTGGCCGGAGCCCTTTGGGCTGGTGATGATTGAAGCGATGGCCTGTGGCACGCCGGTAATTGCCACCCGTTTTGGCTCAGTACCCGAGGTAATGGCCGACAGGCGCTCCGGCTTTATTGTCGACTCGGTGGAGGAAGCAGTGGAGGCTGTGGAGAAGGTGGGATCCCTGAGCCGAGCCGGGGTGCGGCAGGTGTTTGAGGAGCGGTTCAGCGTGGAAAGAATGGTGTCGGACTACGAGGCTCTCTACCGCCAACTGGTGAACGAGCGGCAGGAGATGTCGCGAAGAAGGCAGCTTAATAAGGCTTAGATGGGCCAAGTAGCAGCTAGGGCTGCTGGGCTGCATCGGGGGGCCCCTGCTTCTTCGCCTTCTTTGAGTGGACCGATAGCAGTAAGCTGTTCGCGTAGGAGACCGGCTGGATAGGGATCGAGAAGACCGAGATGGCAGAAGACATCATCCAAATTCAAGATCAGTACTACATCCGGGCCAGCGCCTCTTGGGTGGAGGCACGCTCTCATGTTCTCAAGCATGACAACTGCTTTGCCATCTTTGACCGGCGAGGGAACATGCGCCCCCTCGGCATCCGGGATCATGGCCTCTTCCGGGACGACACCCGCTTTTTGTCCCGCTGGGTGTTGGACTTGCAGGGAAAGCAGTTCCTGCTGCTCAGCTCAGAGGTGCGGGAAGACAAAGATATTTTGGCGGTGGATCTGACCAACCCGGAGTTCACCACCTCAGAGGGGCAGTTTATCGGTCAAGATACTCTGCATGTTTTACGGACTACTTTTTTGTGGAACAACGTAGCCTACGAGCGCATTCGCATTCACAACTACGGCTCGGAGCCGTTTCGCGTGCCGATTACCCTGCGCTTTGAGGCGGACTTTGCCGATATTTTTGAGATCCGGGGCATCCGACGGGCCCAGCGGGGTCAAGTGCTGCCGGCCCAGGTGACCCCCGAGAGGGTGGTTCTTCGCTACCGCGGCTTAGATGGAGTGGAGCGGCAAACCCAGTTGCAATTTTTGCCGGCGCCGGAGCTAGTGTCGGAGAAGCTGGCGCAGTGGTGGGTGCCTTTGGCCCCGCAGGAGGAACGGGATTTGGAGCTGAGGGTGATCTGCAGCTACGGCGGGGAGGAGATTGCCCCTTTGACCTACCAGGAGGCTCTGCAGGCGGAGCGGGAGCAAAGGGCTTCCTTGCGGGCGCAAGCCCACCGGATCGACACCGGCAATGCTCAGTTTAACGATTGGCTCAACGCCTCACGGGATGATCTGCTGATGATGCTCACCCGCACTCCCTACGGGCTTTATCCCTATGCGGGGGTGCCTTGGTTTACCACGGTCTTCGGGCGCGACGCCCTGATCACCGCCCTGGCCACTCTCTGGTGGTTTCCAGACTTGGCGCGGGGGGTGCTGCTGTATCTGGCGGCCCACCAGGCCCAGGAGGTGGACCCCAGCCGCGATGCCGAGCCTGGCAAGATCCTGCACGAGCAGCGGCGCAGCGAGATGGCCAAAACCCGCGAGATCCCTTTTGGCAACTATTTTGGCAGCATCGACTCCACCCCTCTGTTTGTGGTGTTGGCAGGACGCTATGTGCAGCGCAGCGGCGATCTCGAGCTGTTGCGGCAGTTGTGGCCAAACATCGAAGCAGCCCTGCACTGGATGGACACTTACGGGGATCCCGATGGGGATGGCTTTCTGGAGTACGCGGGCAAAGCTCACCGGGGCCTGCGCAACCAAGGCTGGAAGGATTCTGAAGATGCCATCTTCTACCCGGACGGATCCCTGGCAGAACCCCCCTTGGCCCTGTGCGAGGTGCAGGGCTATGCCTACGAAGCTAAGCAGTTGGCAGCAGAGATGGCGGAGCTGCTGGGGCGGCAAGAGCAAGCAGCCCAGTTGCGACAACAAGCGGAAAAGCTGCAGCAGCAGTTTTGGGATCACTTCTGGTGCGAAGAGTTGGGGGGCTATGCCCTGGCTTTGGATGGCCAGAAGCAACCCTGCCGGGTGCGCAGCTCCAACATGGGCCACTGTCTGTTTTCGGGGATCGCCCATCCCGAGCACGCCGCCCGCATTGCCCGGCAACTGCTGGAGCCAGCTTTCTTCAGCGGCTGGGGGATCCGCACGGTGCCGGAGGGAGAGGGCCGCTACAACCCCATGTCCTACCACAACGGCTCCATCTGGCCCCACGACAACGCCTTGATTGCAGCAGGCTTATCTCGCTATGGCTTCAAGGGCGAAGCGGTGCGGGTCTTGACAGCGCTGTTCGATGCCAGCCAGTTTCTGGAGCTGAAGCGGCTGCCTGAGCTGTTTTGTGGCTTTCGGCGGCGACAGCGGGAGGGCCCCACCCTTTATCCGGTGGCCTGTCTGCCCCAGTCTTGGGCGGCGGCCAGTGTGTTTTTGCTGCTGCAGGCTTGTCTGGGGCTGGAGATCGACGGGCTGGCTCAACGGGTACATTTAACCAAGCCCACTCTGCCCCTGTGGCTGCCCCATGTCATTCTTGAGAATGTGCAGGTGGGCCAGGGATCCCTGGACATCGGTCTCTATCTGCAGTCAGGAGGGGTGGGGATCAACATTCTCAGGAGTGCGGGGGACGTGGAGTTGACGGTGAAATAGTTGCAAAATTCAAGACATCCGCAACACAACCTACAACTAAGTTTCACCTGCCAAATGTGGCGATAGGGACACAACTCAACAGTTCAGACAGCCTCTCCCTATCCCACATCACCCACATCATCAGAAGTTCTACTCTTGAATGTAGAGCTGATCCAAATTCCACAATGGCCCCAGAATGGGTCGGGGATCCACCCCTTGAATGCGGTTGCGCAGGGCTGAGAGAACCAGGGGGTTGAAAGTGCCAATTTGGGGCAGCTGTTCCTGAATGATGATTTGAAACCGGTCGTAGAGGGCCTTGCGCTTTTCAAAGTCTAGCTCCCGCACCCCTTCGATAAAGATGCGGTCGATCTCCCGTTCCCAATCGCTCACCTCAACCCCTTCTGCCGGGTTGCCGGGCAAATCTCCCAGATTAAAGAGGTGCAAACGGCCATCGCTGCGCCAGATGTTGGAGCCGTTGTTGGGTTCGGTACCGCCGCCGCCAAAGCCCAGCAGCAGGGTTTCCCAGTCGCGGCTATCGGTGCGCTGCACCAGGGTGTTGAAGGCGATGGGGGTAAAATCAACGGTGATGCCGATCCGCTCCAGATCAGCTTTGATCAACGCGCCAGTGGCCTCCCGCTGATTGTTGCCGGCGTTGGTGAGCAAGGTGAAACGGACACGGTTGCCCTCGGAATCCCGCAGGTGGCCCTCAGCATCGTAGGTGTATCCGGCATCGAGGAGCAGTTGCCGCGCTTTTTCAGGGTTGTAGTCGTAGGTGGGCAAGCCCTCTTCGGGGCTGAGGTAGAAGGGGCTGGCGGGGGAAAAGACCGAGTGCTGGATCTGGCCCAACCCTTGCAGGACGCTATCGACGTAAAACTGCCGGTTCATGGCGTGGGCCACCGCCCGGCGGAAGTTCAAATCGTTAAACCAGCGGCTTTTGACGGGATCCACAAAAGGCCGCCCGGTCTGGGGGTTACGGGCGCGGCTGAGGTTGAAGGCAAAGAAACTGTTGTTCAATGTCTGGCCGAGATTGTAGATGGTGAACTGATCCCGTTCTTCTTCCCGCTTCAAGAGCTGAAAATCTCTCCCCCGCACCGAAAACACGTCGGTCTCGCCGGAGCGAAACTGCAGCAGCGCGGTGTCCTCTGAGTCCACAATGCGCAGGATCACCCGTTCAATGCGCGGGATCCCTTCCCCCTTCCAGTAGTAGGGATTGGGCCGGTACACCAGCCGCTGGCCGGGGGTGTATTCCTGCATGACATAGGGGCCGGCCCCCACCAACTCCTGCACCGGCGTGTCGATACCCCAGGTTTGCAAGAAAAGGGGGTTGCCCCGGCTGTCCAACTGCTCGACAGTGGGCTCGAGGATGTGCTTGGGCAAAATAGGGGATCCGGCCTGCAGCAGAAAGGGAGCGAAGGGCTCCGGCAAAACGAACTCAATCCGCCGCTCGTCCAGCGCCCGCACCTGAGGCAGTGCTCCAGCTTCCCCAATTCGCTTCACGTCCCGCGAGGAAGTCGGGATCCGCTCGTCGAAGATGATGCGGTTGAAGGTAAAGTCCACATCTGCTGCCGTCAGGGGCTCTCCATCCGACCAGCGCAGCCCTTCCCGCAAGGTAAAGACATAGCGCAAGCCGTCCTCAGACACTTCCCAGCCTTCCGCCAGCTCCGGTTTGGGCAAGAGGGTATCCTCATCCAAGGTGACCAAGCCCGCCTCCAGGTAGGCGATGGCGTCGCGGCTGGAGCTTTCGGCGGCCAGATAGGTGTTGAAGGTTTTGGGATCCGAAGTCACCGTGGCAACCAGATGGGGGGGGCGGGTGGGCGTGGCACAAGCGCTGAGCCAGAGCAGAAGGATCCCCAAGAGTAGAGGGACAAAAAGGCTTCTCTTGAGCTGGTCTGTTGAGGTGCTGTTTTGGCCCACCATTTCCTTTGCCAAGTTGTCGTTCCAAGCAGGTTTGAGACGGCCCGTTTCTGTCCTGTGCTGGAGGCGCAAGCGCTCCACACCACTAAGGCCCTCACCCCCAGCCTTTCTCCTAGAAGACTGGCCCGCGCCCCCGGCCCTTTTCCCAGAGGGAAAGTTGGGGATCGAGGCGACGGGTGGTTTCACGGCGATTTTGCGGGAGCGGTTGCTTGCCAGTTTGGCAGCTCGGGCAGGGCGATGACCAGGTTCTTTTCAGACTCTGCTGGGAAGGTTAGCACTCCAGCAACAGGGCTACTGCGAAGGCAGCAATGGCCTCTCCCTGACCTATGGGGCCCAGTTTTTCGTTGGTGGTGGCCTTTACCCCCACTTGCTTAGGGGAGATCTGCATTGCCTCGGCTAGACGGGCTTGCATGGCGGGGATGTGAGGTTTGAGCTTCGGCTGCTCCGCCACCACCACACTGTCCACATTGACAATTCGCCAGCCTTCTTGGCTCACCAGTTGCACCACTTGCTGTAGTAAAAGGATGCTGTCTGCCCCTTTCCAACGCTCTTCTTCAGGGGGGAAGTAGTAGCCAATATCCCGCAGAGCGGCAGCCCCCAGGAGAGCATCCATGATGGCGTGGGTGAGGACATCGGCGTCGCTATGGCCCAATAGCCCCTTTTCGTAAGGGATCCGGATCCCGCCCAGGATCAGGGGGCGCCCCTCGACGAGGCGGTGGATGTCGTAGCCCTGGCCAATGCGCACTTTTCCGGCTCCCTTGGGAAAACCATCGAGACCCTTGTCGACCATCGCCCCCTCCGAGGAGCTAGGGGGATGGGAGTCGAGTAACCGACAAGCAGCTTTTGAGAACGCCTCTTTCTATTCTGCCGGCTCCAGAGGGGAATAGCAGATGGGACAAGACGAACCACTGTAGCAGTCGAAGCAGATGAGGTGAGACTTCCCGTAGGGATTGGCGCAGCGCTTGGCCCACTGATAATCGCTGTAGCTAAGATCTTTTCCGCAAACGTCACATCTGGCCATCCCGCTTTCTTCTCCTCAAGCTTCCGAATTAAAACACCACACTAGAGAGATGATCCTAATCGATCCCTGAGCCCCAGCTTGAGAGAAACTATCCCCCAGCCCTGTCCAGAAGGGGATCCTGCCGCCCACAGGGGATCCCGTCTTCGAGAGGCGTCCAGCCCGGCTGCCAAAGATCCCGGTTCTTCAGGGTGGCCGCGTTGACCCAGAGGCGCACCTGGGGATCGCAGACGGCTCTGAGCTCGGCAAACACCAGCCCTCCTTCCCCTTGTTGGCGAGCGGTGACCTGAAAATGTCGCCAACCCAGAACAGGCTGAGCGGAAGTCCACTTGGAGCCAAGCAGATGGGGAAAGCGCTGTTTTTGGCGGGGCTTGCTGCGGGCCATGGGTTGAGAACTTGTTGCCACCCTTGCCTGTGGGCGAGCAGGTCTGCTGTCGGCTTCTGAGAACGGGATGAAGTTGGATCGGGAAGATCGATATGATGGCTAGGGGTGCTATGGCATCCCAACCTACCCACTTAGCCTATCCAACAATGGTGCAAAACGGGCAAAAGCTCGGGTTCTTTTGGCGTCAGGTGTTCCTGAAAGGGATCCTCCTGCTGCTCATCCTGGGCGGTCTGGTTTTGGGAACGGGACTGCCTCTGGTCGCGGCAAGTAGTCCTACTCTCTCCGGAAAGCTGACGGGGCCAGAGTGGCGACAAGCGGATCCGGAAGCCAAGCAGGACTTTTGTCGCAAAGCCTTTCAAGCGTTTCGCGCCTCTCCTTCCCAAAGCTATATCATCAGCTCCAATGTGCAGGCTTTGACCCCAGAAGGTTTGTGTCGGCGCTTGGATCAGTTTTATCAATATGCCGTCAACGACGAGATCCCCATCAACCAGGCGGCCAATATTGCCCCATTGCTGTTTTCAGACTTACCCCTGGAGCAGCCTTGATCCCTGTGGAGCGCTTGGTCTGCTGGGGACAAAGGCGGCGGGCGAGGATCTGGGCCCAGCTCTCAACAGTTTGGCCGGATCTAGACAGGCGTAGCCAGAGGTTCCGGGGGTGCAGGGAAAGGGAGCTGCTGCAGTTGGGGTTGGTGGGGGCGGATCCCCATTGCTTGGCGCATCAAAGCAGGCTTGAGCAGCGGCAAAACCTCCAGTCCCCACAGGCCCAGGCAACGCAAGACCAGCAACGGCCAGCTTCGGTTGGAAAAGAGGCGATTGGCAGCATCGGTTGCAAAAAGAACCAGCGCGTTTTCTGGGCGGCGACAGCGCTCGTAGGCTTTTAACAAAGCCGGATCGCCGGGATCCCGGCCCGCCATTTTGGCTTCGATCAACAGGGCAGCCAAGGCCGCCAC
This sequence comes from Thermostichus sp. MS-CIW-34, assembly GCF_054060435.1. Taxonomy (NCBI): domain Bacteria; kingdom Bacillati; phylum Cyanobacteriota; class Cyanophyceae; order Thermostichales; family Thermostichaceae; genus Thermostichus; species Thermostichus sp. MS-CIW-34. The sequence goes on from NZ_JBSSDE010000004.1 coordinate 47,671, forward strand.
ATCCCGCATGCCCAGATTCGCTCCCTGCCCCCCCAGCGGATGGGTGGTATGGGCAGCATCCCCCACCAAAGCCAGCCGGGATCCGATATAGGTTTGGGCATGGGCCCGCTGTGGCTCATAACAGGCTCTGGGAGAGGCCGCCAGCAAGGCTCCCAACTGGGATCCAAACCAAGGCCGGATGGCCTGCAGAAACTCAGCCTCAGATAAGCCCATCAGCCAATCTCGATCCGCTTGGCGAACTGTCCAGACGACGCAACTGCGATGGGGATCGGAGGTGGGCAAAATGGCGAAGGGACCGCTGACCTGAAAGCGCTCGTAGGCCACCTGCCGGTGAGGATGCTCATGGGTGAGGGTGGAAACGATGCACACCTGCCCATAGCCCCAGCAGGATAACGGGATCCCAGCCTGTTCCCGCAGCCGCGAACGGGCCCCATCTGCAACCACTAGCAGAGCAGCTCGCAGAGTTTGCCGGGATCCCTCCTGGGCCAGCTCTACCCGAATGTGATCTGCTGCAGGGGAGAAACTTTGCACCTGAGCAGGGCTGAAAAGGGTTACCGAAGGGCACTCGCGAATGCGCTGCAACAGGGCCTTTTGGGTAATTTGATTTTCCACGACGTAGCCCAGCGCCGGCGCTTGGAGCGTTTCGCGGCACAACTGAGCCATCCAGGGGCTTTCCCCATCAGAGACCTGAATGCGGTGAATGGGAGAAACTCCCCAGGCTTCCATGAGGGGCCACACCCCAATTCGCTGCAGAATGCGGGCTGTCCCCAGAGCCAAAGCGCTGGCTCGGCCATCGGGCCCCACCCCCTGCGAGAGATCCCGCCCCTCGATCAGCCCAACACGGATTCCGGCCTGACCCAAAGCGGCTGCCAAGGTGGATCCCACCATCCCAGCTCCGGCAATCACCACCTCGAAGTCCAGTCGCCTTGGCTTGGCTGCTGTCGGAGCAATGGCTAGGGGAGCAGCGGAAGTGGGCAAAAGGCTCATGGGCACTCACGGCAAGTAGGCTTAACTTCCATTCTAGGGTTCCTGCACCTGGCAGGCCGCCGAGGATCAAGCAGTAAATTGGGTCAAAGTGCTACGAGGGATCCCTTTTGATCTCAGCCCCTTTGTTTGCTGCTGCAGGGTGGAATCCCTGTGGGTAGCTGATACATTTACGCTGAACACTGCTGAACATCACTGTTCAACTATGCAGCGATAGCATTCTGTTTGTTTCCATTCGCGTTAGCGGGACGGAGTCCAAACAGAATGGCGGTATCCCGCAAAGCTTTGAGTAGAATACCCAAAGCGCAGTTTCCGTGTCGTCTTACTACCAATTTTCTGCTTTGCTTTGGCTACCATGTTGGCAGACTCGAAAGTAAACAGAAAGATCAACTGGTAGTAATCCGTACTGAACATATTATACATTATTTTCAGTATAGTCGAGCTTATTATTGACTAGAGTCATGCTCTTGCCATCTCACTTTTATGCCCAGCTCCATCATTTCCCCGGAAAACCTGCTGGATCTCTGTGAACAGGGTGTGTACAAGGCGTTGGCCGCTGGAGCCGACCAGGCAGAAGTGTTTGCCAACTCAGGCCGGGAAACGGAAGTCACGTTTGAAAAAAACGACCTGAACCTGGCCCGCAGCAGCAGCGAGACCCTGTTCGGCGTTCGGGTTTTCTGTGGCGGCAGGCTGGGCTTTGCCACCTCCAACCGCCCGGAAGAGTTAGCTGAGACGGCGGCTGAGGCTGTGACCATGGCCAAGGCTTCGCCGGCGGATCCCCTCAACGGGCTGCCGGAGCCCCAACCTTTGCCCCAGGTGCCCTTTGCCCTCGACCCAGGCCTGCTGGAACTGGATGCCGCCGAGCTGACCCAGTTGGGATCCCAATTGCTGGAGTGGGTGCGCTCCAAAGACCCTCGCATCACCATCGACAGCGGCTCCCTCAGCGTGGAGGAAGAGACCCTGGCCATCGCCTCTTCCACCGGCATCCGCGCCAACCATCACAGCGTGGAAGCGGGGGGATCCCTCTTTGGCATGGCCATTGATGGGGACGAGGTGGGCAGCTTTGCCTACGACGGCGACAGCGTCCAGAAGCGGGCCGATCTGGTGCCGGCGCTGGAGCGGGCTTTTGATCGCTTTGTCCAGAAATGCGTGGGCGCGCTGGGGGCTGGCGAGGGGGAGAGCTTCCGCGGCCCCATTGTCCTGCCGCCAGATGTGGTGGAGGAGTTTCTAGGGGATCTCCTCTTTGTGCTGGGGGCGGATGCGGTGCGCAAAGGCAAAAGCCCCTTGGCGCAAAAAATGGGATCCCGGATCGCCAGCCCGTTGCTCACCGTGGTTTCTGAAGGCCTGGGCCTGCCCGGCTACCCCATTGAGCCCTTCGACCGCGAAGGGATCCCGCGCCAGATTACCCCCCTGATTCATGAAGGGATCCTCTGCAACTTCATGTACAACAGCTACGAGTCCCGCGCTGCTGGCGTTCCCTCCAACGGCCATGCCACAGGGGGAGCAGGCAGCCTGCCGGGAGTAGGGCCGGCTTGCCTGAGGGTGGCCCCAGGGACAACCCCCCTGTCCGAGCTCTACGCGATGGATCGGGGAGTTATCGTCACCCGCCTCTCCGGCAGCAGCAACCCCATTACCGGTGACTTTTCTGGGGTGGTGAAAGGGGGCTTCTTGGTCAAAGGCGGCGAGAAACGCCCCATCCTGGAGACCACCATTGCCGGCAATCTCTACGATTGTTTGCGCAATATCTCCGCCATTTCCCAGGAAGTAACGGTTTTCAACGGCACGGCTGCCTTTCCCGCCCTGCGCATTGAAGATGTATCCATCACTGCGGGCTAAGTAAAGCTAGGGGTGTCGAGATCCCGGCAACAGCGATTAACCTCATTCCCAAAAGCTGCGGAGTTGTTCCCATGGGCCAGGAGATCACCTGCCTCCGTTTTGGTACTGCAGACTTTGCTCAGTTTGCAGCTCGGCTCCAGCAAGAGACGAAGTTGCTCGAGCGCTGGTTGGCCGGTGCGCCGGGGCTGGATCCCGCCTGCCGGCCCTTTGCCCAGGGATCCCCGGTGGGCGGGTTTGAGCTGGAGGCGTGGCTGGTCACCCCTCAGGGAGATCCGGCCCCGATAAACTCAGCCTACCTGGAAGCGGTGAACGATCCGCTGGTGGTGCCGGAACTGGCCCAGTTCAACGTGGAGATCAACAGCCGGCCCCAAGTTTTGGTCGGCTCGGCTCTGCGGCAGTTTCAGCAAGAGCTGGGCCAAACGTGGGATCGCTGTTGCCAAGTGGCTGAATACCTGCAGGCGGGGTTGATGATGATTGGCATCTTGCCTACGGTGCAGCAACGGCAATTGACCCTGAAGATGATCTCGCCCCGCAAGCGTTACCTGGCCCTCAACGAGCAGATCCTGAACTTGCACCGGCGCGAGCAATCCCCAGGGATCCCTTCCCTGGGGCTAGATATCGAAGGACCGGCTGGGCGGTTGCGGGTTACCCACCCGGACATCATGCTGGAGGCGGCGACCACCTCTTTCCAAATCCATCTGCAGGTGGCCCCCCACCAGGCAGCCCGCTACTTCAACGCTTCTCTCATCGCCTCGGCCCCTTTGGTGGCGCTGGCGGCCAATTCCCCCTACCTGTTCGGGCACGATCTGTGGGCAGAAACCCGCATCCCTTTGTTTGAGCAAGCTTTGGATGGGCCACCCCCGCCCTCCCCCACCCACTACCCCCGCGTCACCTTCGGGCAAGGCTATGTACAGGGATCCCTGATGGAGCTGTTTTGGGAAAATGTGCATCGCTACCCGGTGGTGCTGCCGCAAACGTTGGCCGCCTCTCCCTGGGAGCTGGCCCATCTGCGCCTCCACAACGGCACCATCTGGCGCTGGAACCGCCCCCTCATCGGCTTGGATCCGGTTCCCCATCTGCGCATCGAACAGCGGGTGGCGGCGGCAGGCCCAACCCTACCCGATATGATCGCCAATGCGGCCTTCTACTTTGGTCTGGTGCAAGCCTTGGGATCCCAGCCCGTTTCCCCCGAGCAGGAGCTGAGCTTTGCCCAGTGCCGCGCCAATTTCTACACGGCGGCCCGCTGGGGTCTGGAGGCCCCCATCACTTGGCTCAAGGGTTGGCAGGGATCCCTGCGCCAATTGCTGCTGGAAGAGCTGATCCCCCAAGCAGAGGCGGGTTTGGTTCAACTGGATCTAGCCCCCTCCGATATTCAGGAGTACCTGGGCATTCTCCGCGCCCGGGTGGAGTCGGGGCAGAATGGGGCCACCTGGCAGCGCCGCTATGTGGCTCGGCATGGTAAAGATATGCAACAATTGACCTGTGCCTACTGGGAACGGCAGCGGCAAGGCCAACCGGTACACACCTGGGATCTCAGCTAGGGCTCTCTCCACAGCCGGTTGTACCAGCGGTGGGCCACCGCGGTGGCAGGACGGATCCCTGGCCCGCATCTCGAGTGGGCAAACTCTCTCTCAGATGGCCTTGTTGCGACCCGAGCTACCGCAGCGAAACGGTTCATTCGCGACCAAGGACTTCGTTGGACTTCTGCTCCCTCCTACCCCAGGGAGAGAGGCCAGAAGCCAGAAGTTTGAGTCGAGCCTCTTAACCCAAACAGTATGCTCACCGTTCTCGATCATCTACCGGATCAACTGCTGGATCTAGAGGCCCATCAGCTTTACGACCGATTGGGTGGGCCAACCCTCATCCATCTGCCGGGACGACGGGATCCCGCCCTGTTTGTGTCCGTCCTGCTGCACGGCAACGAAACCACCGGTTGGCAGGCGGTGCGACAGCTTCTCCGCCGCTACAGTCCTCTGCACCGCTGCCGCGAACGGGAATTGCCCCGCTCCCTTTCCCTCTTCATCGGCAATGTTCAGGCAGCCCGTCAAGGACAACGGCGGCTGGACGGCCAACCCGACTACAACCGCATTTGGGGCTCCGGCTCCACCCCCGAACATGCCATGGCCCAGGCCGTCCTTCAGCAAATGCAGCAGCGGGGCGTTTTTGCCAGCGTCGATATCCACAACAACACGGGCACCAACCCCCACTACGCCTGTGTCAATCACCTGGATGCCCCTACCCTGCACCTGGCCACCTTGTTTGGGCGCACCGTTCTCTATTTCACCAAGCCAGAAGGGGTACAGAGCATGGCCTTCGGGCGCTTCTGCCCGGCGGTGACCCTGGAATGCGGCAAGCCGGATCAGCCCCACGGCACCCAGCATGCCTACGAATTTCTGGAAGCCTGCCTGCACCTGTCGGCGATCCCGCAGCGCCCTGTCCTCAGCCAAGATATTGACCTCTTCCACAGCGTCGCCATTGTCAAAGTCCCGGATCAGGTGAGCTTCAGCTTTGGGGAAGAGGATGGCAACCAAGAGGGATCCCCCTCTCACATCCGCTTCCCGCCGGATTTGGATCTCCTCAATTTTCGGGAGCTTCCCCCCCACACCCCCATTGGCTGGACGAACAACGGCTTCCACCTGGAGGTGCAAGACGAGCAGGGCCAAAATGTGGCGGATCGCTTTTTCTATGCCTGCAACGGAGAAATTCGCACCAGCGTGCCCATCATGCCGGGCATGCTCACCCTCAACAGCCGCATCATCCGCCAAGACTGCCTCTGCTACCTGATGGAGCGCTACCCCCTGGCCGGCTGAGCCGGGCTGCCAATTTCCCCGAGGGGATCCCCAAACCAGAACGGGTGGTGCTCCCCACCCCTGCAATAACAGACTCCCCGCTGGCCGCTGTACCCGTCCGCCGAGGGATGGTGGGTACGCTAACGTGGGACAGAGCGACCCCGCAAGCCCTATCCTGAAAACTGCCAACGGCACGCTGAGCCCACGGGATCCCTATGTTGCGCCTGCTGCGGATCGAGAACTTTGCCCTGATCGAGCAATTGGAGATCCCCTTTCGAGCGGGGCTAAACGTGCTCACCGGAGAAACCGGGGCCGGCAAATCCATCATCCTCGATGCTCTGGATGCAGCTCTAGGAGGTACAGCTCGGGCTCTGCGAACTGGCAGCGAACGAGGTCTGGTGGAAGCGATCTTCAGTCCTAATCCTGAACTGCAAGCCTGGCTAGAACAAGAGCACATCGACCCCCTAGAGGAGGGCCTGGTTTGTAGTCGCGAGCTGGTGTTGCGCAACGGCAAGCTCACCAGCCGCCTGCGGGTGAATGGGGTGCTGGTGAACAAAGCCCAGATGCTCAACCTGCGGGCCAAATTGGTAGAGATCACTGCCCAGGGGCAAACCGTTCAAATCCAATCTCCCCAAACCCAGCGCCGTTGGCTGGACGACTTTGGCGGCGAAGAGTTGTTGCGAACACGGGCGGAGGTGGCTGCCCTTTACCAAACCTGGAACCAACTGAAAACAGAGGTGGAATCCCGCCGGCAAAACCAACAACTGCGCCTGCAACGGCTAGACCTGCTGGAGTTTCAAGCGCAAGAGCTGGCCGCCCTGCGCCTGGAGGATCCCGACGAAATGGCCAAGCTGGAGCGGGAACGGGAGCGCCTGGCCCACCGCGTGGAACTGCAACAGCAAAGCTACGAAGCTCACCAATTGCTCTATCAAAACGACAGCGGCTCACCGGCCATCGCCGATCTGTTGGGCCAGGTAGAACGGTTGCTCCAGACCATGACCCAGCGGGATCCCGACCTAGCCCCTCTGGCGGAAATGGTCAGCAGCGCTCTCATTCAGGTGGAGGAGGTGGGGCGAGAGCTAATTCGCTACGGCGAGACGCTGGAGGCGGATCCCGGTCGATTGAACAAAATTGAACGGCGCTTGGCACAACTGAGACAAGCCTGCCGCAAATACGGCCCGACCTTGGCCGAGGTGATGGCCCATGCGGAGCGGGTGCAGGCGCAGTTGGCCCAACTGCGAGGAGACAACACCGACCTAGAGGAATTGCAGGTGCGGCTGGACAAAGCTGCCCAAGACCTGGAGCGCCATTGCCAGGTGCTCTCTCAACTGCGGCAACAAGCGGCCCGTCAACTGGAAAAGGCTCTCATAGAAGAGCTCAGGCCGCTGGGGATGAGCGCAGTGCAATTCCGGGTGCAGATCCAACCCGGCCCCCCGACGGCAGAGGGGGTGGATCAGGTGAGCTTTTGGCTCAGCCCCAACCCGGGTGAGCCTCTTCAGCCCTTGGCCAGCATCGCCTCCGGCGGCGAGATGAGCCGTTTTCTGCTGGCCTTGAAAGCCGTATTCAGCCGCATCGATCCGGTGGCCACCATGGTTTTCGACGAAGTCGATACCGGCGTGTCCGGCAAAGTGGCACAAGCCATCGCCACCAAGCTGTACAGCATCGCCCGAGATCACCAGATCCTCTGCGTCACCCACCAACCCCTGATCGCTGCCTTGGCGGATCACCACCTGCGGGTTCACAAGGTGGTGCACCAAAAACGAACTTCTGTGCGGGTGGAGCTTTTGGGAGAACGGGAACGCCGCGAAGAACTGGCCCAACTCACTGCCGGTCACTCTGCCCAAGAAGCGATGACGTTTGTGGAGGCTCTTCTCAACCAAGCAGCTCAACTGCGCAAGCAGCAAATGGCCAGTCCCGCTTGACTCTCCTTCTGGGAAAGGGGAGGGGGGTGAGGGCCTCAACCACCCAAGAACAGCTCCAGCACCTCAGGATTGTTCAACAAGTTGGGGCCAGTATCCTCAAAGCGGTTCTCTCCGGTGGACAAGACATAGCCCCAGTCCGCCATCTTCAGGGCCTGCTTGGCATTTTGCTCCACCATGAGGATGCTGATGCCGAGACGGTTGATCTCTTGCAGGAGGGCGAAGGTCTGTTCTATGTACAGCGGTGACAGGCCGGCGGTCGGCTCATCCAGCAACAACAACTGCGGCTCCACCATCAACGCTCGCCCTATGGCCAGCATCTGCCGTTGTCCACCCGATAGGGATCCCGCCGCTTGGCGTCGTTTCTCTTTCAGGGGCGGAAACAGCTCATAAACCCGCTCCAGTTGGGCGGCAGGGTTGTCGCGTCGGATGAAGGCCCCCATCTCCAGGTTCTCTTGCACGGTGAGGGAAGGAAAGACATTGTTGGTCTGGGGCACAAAGCCGATTCCCCGCTGCACCAGTTGCTCAGTGGGCAGGTGGGTGATGTCGGATCCCTGAAACAGCACTCGGCCTGAGCGGATGGTGGCCAAGCCAAATAAGGATTTCAGCACCGTCGATTTGCCGGCTCCATTGGGGCCGATGATCACCACCATTTGCCCGGGGTTCACCTTCAGGTGGATCCCTTTGAGGATGTCCACCCCCCGGTAGCCGCTGTAGAGATCCTGGATGTCCAGCAAAGGGGTCATGAGAGGGATCCCTCCGAAGGCAGAGGGGAGGGCTGGGGTGGGTTTAGGGAGTCGGCCAGTGCCACAGATCCCAAATAGGCCTCCCGCACGGCTGGGTTTTGTTTGATCTCCTCCATGGATCCCTGGGTGAGAACCTTGCCGGCAGCCATGACCACCACATGGTCGCAGAGACGGGTCACCAGATCCAGGTCATGCTCGATGATGCAAAAGGTGCAGCCCCGCTCGCGGTTGAGATACTCGATAAAGCGCATCAAATCCGCCAGCAGGGTGCGGTTGACGCCAGCCCCCGGCTCGTCCAGCAGGATCACCCGTGCATCGGTCATCAAGGTACGTCCCAGTTCCAAGAGTTTTTTTTGCCCCCCGGAAAGGGTGACGGCCAGTTGATCCCGCAGATGGATCAGGTTCAGCCGTTCCAGAACCTCTTCCGCCCGAGCTTGCAGGTTGCGTTCTTGTCGTTGCACCCGCCGCCAACCGAACCAAGTGGCGAACAGGTTTTCCCCTATCTGGTTGGGGGGAACCACCATCAAGTTCTCCAAGACGGTCATGCGGCCAAACTCCCGCGGGATCTGAAAGGTGCGCACCAGCCCTCGACGGAACAGATGGTGAGGGGGCAGGCCGGTGATGTCTTCCCCATCTAGCCAGATGCGCCCGCTGCTGGGCCGAATAAACCCGGCAATGATGTTAAAGAGCGTGGTCTTCCCTGCCCCATTCGGGCCGATCAAGCCCGTAATCCGACCGGTTTCGATGCGGAAGGAACAGTGATCCACCGCGCTAATGCCGCCAAACCGCTTGGAGATGTCGTCGATAACAATCACGCCGCTGCCTTGGGAAAACCCCGCCGACCGATGAGTTCAGTATTTCTCAAAATATAATGAGCCCAATGGCCGAGTTTGCCCATTATCCTTCCTGGATTCCTACAGGGGCAACTGCCTTTGGAGGCCGCAGCCAGCCCTACAGCAGCCAAGGAACGGGCGAGATCCTGAGTCTGGCCCGCCTGTTTCCCGGAGCCATCTTTTCTTGAGGAAGTGGGGAACGCTTTGAGGTGAGTCAACGTCTGACTGCTACGACTCAACACTTGACTTTACTTGACCTTTGGGATCTGAGTTCTACTTTCTCTTCCCTCATAGGAGGTTGTTGGTTATGTCTCCCATGAACAAACTCACCCGACGGGCCTTTGCGGCGGCGGCTGCCCTGACGGCTGCTGCTCTTGCCACCACTCTGCTGCCCAGCACGGCTCAGCAGGCCACTCAAGGGCCGGTCAAAATTGGGGCTTTAATGTCTCTCACCGGGGATTTGCAGGCCTTCGGGGAAAACTGCCTCAAGGGGATCAAGCTGGCGATTGACCAAATCAACGCGGCTGGCGGCATTTTGGGATCCCCTGCCCAAGTGGTCGAAGCGGATGACCAGACGTCGGCTCAGCCGGCTATCGACGCAGCTCAGCGGTTGGTCACCGTGGAGAAGGTGGCCGGCATCATCGGCGCCTTGGGCAGTGGCATCACCATCCCGGTGGCCACGACGGTTTCTGTTCCCAATCGGATCCCGCAAATTTCCCCCGCTTCCACCGCTCCTACCATTACCACCCTGGAGGACAACGATTTTCTGTTTCGCACAGTTCCTTCCGATGCCTATCAAGGGGTAGCCCTGGCCCAGATCACCCGTGAAGAGAAGCTGGAGCGCCTGGCCATCATCTACATTAATAACGACTACGGCCAGGGCCTTGCCGACAGCTTTAAGACTGCTTTTGAAAAGCGGGGCGGCACCATCACCAAGTCGGTTCCCTACGAGCCCGGCAAGGCTTCCTATCGCAGTGAGCTGACCCAACTGAAGGAAGGGGATCCCCAGGCGTTGGTGCTGATTGGCTACCCCGAAAACGGTGTGGTCATTTTGCGGCAAGCTTTGGAAGAGGGGCTGTTTGACCGCTTTGTCTTCACCGATGGCATGCGCTCTCCCGATGTGGCAGCCCAGGTGGGAGCCGAAAAGCTAGAGGGATCCATCGGCGTTTCGCCCCAGGCCCTCACCGATAGCAAGGCTTACCAAATCTTTGCCGAAGCCTACAAAGCCGCCTACGGGGAGCTGCCCCCCACCCCCTACATTGACACCGCCTACGATGCCGCTTTTGTCCTGGCTCTGGCCATTCAGAAAGCCGGCAGCACCGATGGCACTGCTGTTCGGGATGCTTTGCGGGAAGTGGCCAATCCCCCCGGCACCGAGATCCTGCCCGGAGAGTGGGCCAAGGCGGTGGAGCTGATCGGCAAAGGGGAAGACATCTTCTACACCGGCGCCTCTGGATCCATCAACTTCGATGAGAATGGGGAGGTGGCCGGCACCTTTGCCCACTGGACTTTCCAAGGGGGGAAGGTGGTGGATCTGAAGGTGTTTGAGCCGGAGAGCTGATTTTCCCCTGCGGCTCCTGAGCGGGGGCCGGTTTCTCCTTCTGAGCTCCATCAAGACAATCCAGACGAGCAAGACGGGCCTGCACAGAGTACCCTCTGCAGGCTTTTTTGTGGGCCTGGGCCGCGCGGCTGTACGTCCCCAGCAGGGATCCCTCCCCATCACGTAGCTTTTTTTGCTTTTTTGCGGCAACTCAGCGGAGGGCAAAGCAGGCTAAAGTGTCGGCATCCTGGCGTCTTGTGGAGAATCCTCGATGTTGTCCACCCAACTCCTCCTCCCCGGAGTGGCAGCTCTGCTCGGCTTCGGGTTTGCTCCAGCCGTCCTGGCTCAGACTTCCCACACCCAGCAGATGGCGATCCTGAACGGCAACGCCACCACCCTGCAAAGCAACGTCCTGCAAAACACCGTCCTGATCCTGCCCAACGTTCCCCCACAACAGTACGCCGACAGTTGGGGCTGGAGGAGCAGCCGCTCTTTGCCTCCCACTCCTGCTCCCATCACCGTCGTCATCCTCAACTCCCAAGTCAACCTAGCTGCCGAGGAAGTCGAGCCGAGGTCTTGCGGCCAGCGCTGTAGGGGATCCCTGCGCCTGCCTTGAGCGGGGGAGGCTGCTTTTTGCACTCCAGACTGCCCAAGTCCGCAATCCGGTTCGCGGCCACGCTCGGATCTGGGTGGATGGGGATTGATATAATCCAGGGCAATTGTCCGCTGCTGGGCGGCAGAGGGTTTTAACGCAAGCTTGGCCCGGCTGTGCAATCTTGCTTTTTGGTGTGCGAGGGATCCCCATGAATCGTTCCAGGCAACTTCGCCCTTGGCTGGCTTCAGCTCTCACCCGCGGGATGGTGCTCTGCACCGCTTTTGCGTTTGCTGAAGCGTCCCGTAGCGCTCTGCTGATGGGATCCCCGGCTTGGGCGCAATCGGTTCCTCAGCCCGGCACCCTCGACCTGCGCACCGGTGGCGACACCCCCGCCCAGCCCTCCCCCACCCCACCCCCCACTGCCGGCGAGCCAGAAGTGTTGGTAGCGGAGGTAGTGGTTGAGGGCACTGAAGATCCGGAGCTGATCAACCGGGTTTACAGCGTCATCCGCACCCGCGCCGGCGAGGTTTCCACCCGATCCCAGTTGCGGGAAGACATCAATGCCGTGTTTGCCACCGGATTGTTTGCCGATGTGCGGGCAGTGCCTTCCGATACGCCTTTGGGGGTGCGGGTCACCTTTGAGGTCAAGCCCAACCCAATCCTGAAAGCCGTGCGCACGGAAGGGGCGAAAGTTCTGGATCCGGAAGTGCTGCGGGCCGCCTTTGCCGACCAGGAAGGGCGGGTGCTCAGCTTCGGCGAGCTGCAACTGGCTGTGGCCGAGATCGAGCAGTGGTACGCCGATAAGGGTTACGTGCTGGCCAAGGTTACGGATGTGCGCTCCTCCGAAGATGGCACCATCGTCCTGGAAATTGCCGAGGGGGTGATCGAGGATATTCGCGTTCAGGGCAACACCAAAACCCGTGACTTCATCATCACCCGCGAGTTGAAGTCCAAGCCGGGGGATGTGTTTAACCGCAACCAAATCCAGGAAGACCTGCAGGCGGTTTTTAATCTCAACCTGTTTCAAGATGTGAATGTGGGGCTCAACCCCGGCCAGGATCCCGACAAGGTGGTGGTGGTGGTGAACGTGGAAGAACGTCGCACCGGTACCTTGGGCGGCACCATCGGCGTTAGCTCCGCCACAGGGGTCTTCGCCGGCCTCAACGTCTCCGAACAAAACTTGGGCGGCAACAACCAGAGTGCCAGCTTCAACGTGCAGGTGGGCACCAACGAAACCCTCTTCGACTTAAACTTCACCGACCCGCGGATTGCCACGCTGGACATTCCCACCTCCTACAACGTCAACATCTCCAACCAGCAAAGTTCTAGCTTTGTCTTCAATGAGGGATTCACCCTGCCCAATGGGGATCCCGTGCGCATCAACCGTCTTGGTGGCGGGGTGACTTTCTCTCGCCCGATTGGGGGCAATTGGCGGGCTAGCTTGGGCACCCGCATCCAATTTGTAGAAGCTCGCAACAGCAACGGGGAGCAGCAGCGCTTCGATGTGCTGGGCAACCCGATTACCTTCAGCGAGAGCGGCCAAGACAGCTACACCACCCTGCGCCTCGGCCTTGTCAACGACGCCCGCGACAACCCCAACAGCCCCAGCCAGGGCTCGGTCTTTCGCATCTCCACAGAACAGTCGGTACGTCTGTTTCAAAATGGCTTGAATGCCAACCGCCTCGAGGCCGGCTACAGCCAGTTCATTCCCGTCAACCTGTTTGAAACCCGCAGCGAGCGACCGCAGGTATTGGCCTTTGATGTGCGAGCAGGCACGACCATCGGCGACTTGGCTCCCTACGATGCTTTCCCCATCGGTGGGGGCAGCTCGGTGCGGGGCTTTTTTGAGGGGGGTATCGGTTCCGGTCGCAGCTTTGCTACGGCAACCGCCGAGTTGCGTTTCCCCCTTTTTGACCCGGTGGGAGCCGTGGTTTTCGCCGACTACGGCACTGATCTGGGCAGTGGAGCTGCCGTGGCCGGCAATCCCGCAGCGGTGCGCAACAAGCCGGGCAGTGGTTTGGGGCTGGGGGTCGGCATTCGCATCCAATCTCCCTTGGGGCCGTTGCGCATCGACTACGCGGTTGGGCAAGGCGGAGCCGGCCAAGGCCAACTGCACTTCGGCATTGGCGAGAAGTTCTGACTTGGCCGTGGATTTCCCTGCCGGCTTGCTATCTTGGGAGCAGGTGCTCGTAATGGAAGCAACCCATGAAACAGCGACTCGGCCTACCTTTCCCCAAGGGATCCCTGGTGTTCTTGCTGTGTTTGAGCCTGGCCCTAGCCGGGTGTGGGCCACTGGCGCGTCTGGGCATCGGCACAACTCCCATCGCCACCGTAGAGCAAAATCCCTCCCGCTACACCGATGTGTATGTCCGCGGTCGCGTGGTCAACCAGATAGGAGTGTTCGGCCAGGGTGTGTATGAGCTCCAAGACAACAGCGGCTCCCTCTGGGTCATCACCGACAAGGGGCTACCGGCCATGAACAGCACTGTAACCGTGCGCGGCAAGGCCCAAGAGGGGATTGTGGTGGGGGGACGCAGCTTCGGGGTCTCGTTGGTGGAAGCAGAGCGCTTCTAGCCTGCCCCCAAAGCCAACATGGAAACGCGGCCTGCCAAGGTTTTGGCAATCTGCTTCAAGGCCCGGGCTGAAGCCGACTCAGGTTGGCCGATGACAATAGGCGTACCCATATCTCCCCCTTGGCGCAGGGCAATCTCCAACGGGATCCGCCCCAGCAGCGGGACACCAAGCTCGCGGGCCGTGGTCTCTCCCCCTTCCGAGCCGAAAATATCGTACTGGCGATCCGGCAGGTCGGGCGGGATGAAGTAGCTCATGTTTTCCACAATACCCAGGATGGGCACCCCCAACTGCCGAAACATGTTCAAGCCCTTGCGGCTGTCCAGCAGGGCCACCGATTGGGGCGTGGTGACGATCACAGCTCCTGCCAGCGGCACTGCCTGCACTAGGGTCAACTGAGCATCGCCGGTGCCGGGGGGCATATCCACAACCAAGTAGTCCAACTCTCCCCACTGCACCTGATAGAGGAATTGCCGGATCACCCCGTTCAACATCGGCCCCCGCCAGATCACCGGCTGATCCCGTCCCACCAAGAGGCCCATCGACACCATCTTGACGCCGTAATTTTCCAGGGGGAAGATATCCTCGCCGCCGTCCTCCCGTTTTTGCACAACCAGAGACCGATCCTGCAGGCCCAGCATCAGCGGCACATTGGGACCGTAAATATCGGCATCCAGCAGCCCCACCCGCGCTCCACTTTGGGCCAGCGCCACGGCCACATTTACCGACACCGAAGTTTTGCCCACTCCCCCCTTGCCGCTGGAAATGGCGATGATGTTGCGCACACCGGGGATGGACTGGCGATTCGGCAGGGAAGGGGAACGGGGGGTTTCTGCCGTTACCGTAACATCAATGGCTTCGATGGGGGCCAGCTGGCGGATGGCAGCTTTGCACTCCTCGACAATGAATTCTCGCAAAGGGCAGGCCGGCGTGGTCAGCACCAGGGTAAAGGCCACTCGCCCAGGCTCGACGCGAATATCCCGGATCATGTTCAGTTCCACCAGGCTGCGGCGCAGCTCCGGATCTTGAACAGGGCGCAACGCTTCAAGGATGGCAGCAGCATCAAGGGTGGAGGTGGTCATGGAATCGGAAGGCTCAGCGGGTCAGTCCATATTTCACTCTAATCGGTTTTTCTCGGGTTCTTGCCGGCAGGGAAGGACAGCTCCAAAACGGGCTGCCACGCTAGTCCTGGGCAAGCAGGCTGGCCGAGGCTGATTCTGGTTGGAAGACAACGCTGTTGGCCGACGGGGGAGGGCAATTGTGCAAGCGCTGAGTGGGAGTTGGCTTGTGGTTGGGGCTAACGTTCTGGGCTCAGTTGATCCCTCTGCTGGAAAAGAGGGGATCCCGCCGCCTCTCAATCGGGGACGAGCGCCGGGCCATGCCAACTCTCTTTTCTGACTCGGCCTGGGATCCCTTCTGCCGTTACTTTTCTCGGTCACCCTACCTGCCTTGTGCGGTGAGTCCTCTGGGCCCCTGCCGCTGCCCCCACCACGCTGCGCGTCCAAAAGATGCTGCCTGGGCGTTCTGTCCACAACAAGAATAAACTGTGGTCTGTTCTCGTGCCGGTATCTCAGGAAATTCAAGGAATTGGTTGTGAAGCCAGGCAAAAGTATGGAAATCCGTCCTGCCACCGCCTTAGATGTGCCCGTTTTGTTTGACCTCATCTGCGCCTTGGCCGAGTACGAGAAGCTGAGCCACCTGGTAACGGGATCCGCTGATCTGTTGCGCCACTATTTGTTTGGCCCAGAGGCTTTGGCCTCGGCGTTGTTGGCAGAAGTGGAGGGGCAAGCGGTGGGATTTGCCCTCTACTTCCGCAATTTTTCCACGTTCCTGACCCGACCAGGGATTTACCTTGAGGATCTGTTCGTGTTGCCGGAGTTTCGCGGCAGAGGCATTGGCAAAGCGCTCTTGGCGCGGGTGGCTCAGGAGGCGGTGGCCAAAGGATATGGGCGGCTGGAGTGGATGGTTTTGGATTGGAATCAGCCGGCGATAGAGTTCTATCGACGCATGGGTGCCCAGCAACATCCCGAATGGATTCTCAACCGCGTGGTGGGTGCTGATTTGGAGGCTCTGGCTCGGCTGGCCAAGGATCCCTGTCGATCTTGAGCAAGCTCCCCTCTGTTACAGACCCTAGCATTCGTGACATCCTCCCGGCGCTCGTCCTACGGACAGAGCGCGGGCTTCCCTTGGCGTCAGCGGGATGGAGTCTTTACCTCGCGGTTGGGTATTCCTACCCCACGCCACTTGTCTAGGTCTACGACCCCCGACAGAACAACTGGACAGGTGGTTTCCCTTCCCCAGCATTCCTGGGTACTAGGCTTTGTTGACGCTGGGGGGAACAGCGGCACTTTTGGGGGGTAGGCGGCGTCGGCTAGGCTGTGGACTGTACGAGGGATTTGCCGTTGAATTCACGGCTGGCTTTCAAGTTCTGTTGCGATTCAACTAGAGACCTGCGATGGCAAAATCCGTCTCCCCTGACTCATTGCCGGCAGCTCCCTGGCACGCCCTGCCCGAAGAGGAAGTTGCCCGCCAAATCGTTGCAGTGGATCTGCTTCTGGCGGCGCTTCTGGAACGGGGTCTGTCTCAAGCTGAGGTGATCCAGCGGCAGAAGCAATATGGCCCCAACGAGCTAAAGGCCAAGGCGGCTACCCCGGCCTGGGTGAAGTTTCTGCAGCAGTTCAACCAATCCTTGCTCTACATCTTGATGGTTGCCGGGGCGGTCAAGGCGTTTTTGGGATCCTGGCGCAATGCCATCGTGATCTGGGCGGTGGTGGTAATCAACGCTCTCATCGGCTACATCCAAGAGTCCAAAGCGGAGGAAGCGATCGCCGCCCTGGCCCAGTCGGTGGTGACGGAGGTCACGGTCATCCGGGATGGGCAAAAACTGCGGGTGCCCTCGCGGGAGCTGGTGCCGGGGGATGTGGTGCTGCTGAGTTCGGGAGATAAGGTGCCCGCCGACCTGCGCTTGCTGAGCGTGCGCAACTTGCAGGCGGATGAATCGGCCCTGACCGGAGAGTCGGTGCCGGTGGAAAAACGGCTGGGATCCCTGGCGGAAGACACACCCCTAGCCGACCGCCAGAACATGGCCTATGCCGGCAGCTTTGTTACCTTCGGCCAAGGAGCAGGGGTGGTGGTGGCCATCGGTAACCAGACCCAAACAGGCCGCATCTCCAAGCTGATCGAGGAAGGGGGATCCCTGCAAACTCCCCTGACACGTAAGTTTGAGGCGTTCAGCCTGACTTTGCTGAAAATTATCCTCACCTTGGCTGCGCTTACTTTTCTGGTGGGGCTGGTGCAGGGCCAAGCGGCAGCGACTGTCTTTGAGGCGGCAGTGGCGCTGGCGGTGAGTGCTATCCCCGAAGGCTTGCCGACGGTAGTCACTGTAACCTTGGCGATTGGGGTTTCCCGCATGGCAAAACGCCACGCCATTATCCGCAAGCTGCCGGCGGTGGAGACCCTGGGCAGCGCTACGGTAATTTGCTCTGACAAAACCGGCACCCTCACGGAAAACCAGATGACGGTGCAGGCCATCTACGCCGGATCCCAGCTCTACCGGGTTACCGGCAGCGGCTACAGCCCCCAGGGCCAGATCCTGTTCCAGGCGGCTGATTCCCCCATCGAAATCCATCAATTGCCTGCTCTTGAGGCTTGCCTCGTAGCTGGCTGCCTCTGCAACGACACCCGCCTCCAACCCAAGGACAAGGGCCAGTGGGAAGTTGTAGGGGATCCGACCGAGGCGGCTCTGCTTGTGGCGGCTCAGAAAGGGGGCTTGGATCGAGAAGATCTGCAGCGCCGCCGCCCTCGCCTGGACAGCATCCCCTTTGAATCCGAGTTTCAGTACATGGCCACCTTGCACTGCCTGGGGCCAGAAGAGCACTGCATCTATGTCAAGGGATCCGTAGAGGCTCTCTTGTCCCGCTGCCATAGCCAGATGGGATCCCAGGGGGAGATCCAGCCTCTGGAAGAGGAGCGGATTCGCCAGCAGGTGGAGGCGTTGGCACGACAAGGGCTGCGAGTTCTGGCCTTTGCCCAAAAAACCGTCCCCAGCAGCCAAACTCGGGTGGATCACCCAGATCTGCAGGAGGGTTTAATCTTCCTCGGTTTGCAGGGAATGATTGACCCGCCGCGGCCGGAGGCCATTGCCGCCGTGCGTTCCTGTCAAACGGCTGGGATCCAGGTGAAGATGATCACCGGCGACCACGTGCTCACGGCTCAAGCCATTGCCGAGCAGATGGGCCTGGGGGGTGGAAAACCTGTGCAAGCCTACAGCGGTCGAGATCTGGAGCAGCTCAGCCCGGAGGAATTTGTGGAAGCTGCCAATCGGGGATCCGTCTTCGCACGGGTGGTGCCAGAGCAAAAGCTGCGCCTGGTGGAAGCTCTGCAAGCGCGGGGGCAGATCGTGGCCATGACCGGCGATGGGGTGAACGACGCTCCGGCCTTGAAGCAAGCAGATGTGGGGATTGCCATGGGGCGAGGCGGCACCGAAGTGGCCAAAGCTGCTGCCGACATGATCCTGACCGATGACAACTTCGCCTCCATTGAGGCAGCCGTTGAGGAGGGGCGCACGGTTTACAACAACCTGCTCAAAGCCATTGCCTTCATCCTGCCGGTGAACGGGGGGGAATCGATGACGATTCTCCTCAGCGTGCTGCTCAACCGCGAGCTCCCCATTCTGGCCATTCAAGTGCTGTGGCTAAACATGATCAACTCCATCACCATGACGGTGCCTCTTGCCTTTGAGCCGAGCACAGGCCGAGAGATGACTCGCCCACCGCGGGATCCGGAGGCCAACTTGCTCTCTCCTAGGCTGCTGCAGCGCATCCTGCTGGTGTCCGTGTTCAACTGGATCTTGATCTTCGGGGTTTTTGAATACATTGAACAAACCACCGGCAACCTTAACCTGGCCCGCACCATGGCCATCCAAGCGTTGGTGATCGGGCGCATCTTCTACTTGCTCAGCCTCAGCCAGGCCATTCCTACCCTGTTGGGCCGTGGACGTGCCAGCCAATTGGAGCGCCATGAGCGCCTCATGGATACAGCAGCCATTGCCATCGGCATTGGGGCGGCCATCCTGCTGCAGATCCTCTTCAGCCAGTGGAGCCTGTTCAACATTATCTTCGACACAGCACCCCTGTCTTGGGAGCAATGGGGCTTTTGTTTGCTGGTGAGCTTGCCACTCATCGTTGTCTCAGCGGCAGCCAATCGAGTGGATCCTGAATGAATAACTTGCTTTGGGCAACTCGCGCTCACTGCGCTCCCATCTGAAGAAGTGCCGAAGAGGGGATCCCTCAGCCACTACTCAGATGTAGCCGGCCTCTGCCAAGAGATAAAAATGCCTGCTGGCCTAGGTCTGATGGCATCCAGCTTCACACCGCTCTGGCTGTCTTTTCGACCGATTTGCGCAAGGCAATCACCATCTCAGCGGCGGTTTTTTGGAAAGTCGAGCCTGTTTTCTGGCTGTGATCAGAGTTTGGGGCAGCCGACGAGTGGGGATGAGGCTGTAGAAAGCGGTGAGTCGGATCTACACCGCGGTACTACCCCCAAGGCGATCTTTTGTCAGCTCCATCCACAAAAGCCCCAGCACTCTTCAGGGCTTGAGTTCTTTTTGCCCCCATCACCTTTTGGCAAGGGCAGGAACACCTCTTGAGGGAGACGAGGTTTTTCCTTCGGAGCTGCTGGCTCAAGGAACAAGAGAAAAACCTGTCTTCAAAAAAGTCTCAGACTTTCGGTTGCAGGAGTACATCACAAGGGTATGATCTTAAGAGAAGGATGTAGGACATTAAAAAATGTCAGATATACCACCACAACCTTTAACCGGGAAGGCTCTGCTCCAGAAGGTCGAAGCGTTGGGGCATCTTCCACGCCGAGAAACGGCAAAGCGATGTGGCTATGTAACCATGACCAAGACCAACAAGCCTCGCGTCAACTTGAATGAGTTCTATGACGCGGTGCTGGCGGCAAAAGGTCTGAGTCTCAGCCCAAGTTCCAGCCGAGACAAGCGCGGTCGTGAACCAACCTTTCGGGTCAGCGTTCACAAAAATGGGCAGTTGATCATTGGGTCGGCCTACACCGAAAAAATGAATCTCAAACCCGGGGATGAGTTCGAGATTCAGCTAGGTTACAAGCACATTCACCTCAAGCAAGTGCTAAACGGCCAGGTGGTGGAGGAGTCAACCCCAAGTAAAGAAGCTTCCCCCAAAGCGACTCGCGGTCGCCGGAAAAAAACTGCTGGGGCTTGAGCCGCTGCCGGGCCGGGAGTGAGGAGAAGGGATCCAGTTGACGAACTGTCACTGCGCAGCTTTCTTCCCGCTTTGCCCTCTTTAAGATGGGATCCAAAGCCTAGGTTCACCGATCTTGCTGACCCTAGATAAGGATCCCTATGCAACAGAAGGTTCAGCCACCCCTCAAGTTTTTGCCACCGCGATTGACGCCTTGGGTCGTTCGTTTTGCTCAAGCAGGCTTGCCCTTTTGGTTGCGATGGACCAAAGGGATCCCTCGCGTTGAAGTAGAGGGGGGAGAGCGTTTGGCTCAGCTTTATCAGCAGTTTGAGGCGGGCAAGATTCGCCTGTTGGTGGCGTTTCGACACCCGACCCTCGATGATCCCCCCTGCTTGATGTACTTGTTCGCCCATCTCCTGCCGCAGGTGGCCCAACGCCAGGGGATCCGCTTTCGGGGCCGGCCCCACGTTTTGTTTGTCTACGACCGCGGCCTACCTCTGTGGCTGGGATCCGTTGCCCGTTGGGGCTTGCCGCGCTTGGGCGGGATCCCGATTTTGCGAGGCCGTCTGGATCGGGCAGGGCTAAAAAGTTCTCGTGAGCAGTTTGTATCGGGCCGATATCCGCTGGCGGTAGCTCCAGAAGGAACGATCAACGGTATGAGCAGTCTTCTCAACCCGTTGGAGCCGGGGGTAGCCCAGATGAGCTTTTGGGCGGTGGAGGATCTGCACAAGGCGGGACGGCCAGAGCAGGTGCTGATCTTGCCGGTAGGCCTTCGCTATTCCTACCTGCGGGATCCCAGTGCCGCTCTGAATAGATTGCTCAGCCGCATGGAGGCCGATTGCAAGCTGCCACCCCCGCGCTCAACCCATGCCAGTCAGGCCTTTTTGCTGGCCCGTATCCTTCGCTTGGGAGAACACCTGCTGCAAGTCGTGCAGACCTTCTATGAGCGCTTTTATGCCCCTGCCCTTCCTGCTGCAGATAGAGCCCAAGTTAAAGAGGGGGATCTGTTGGCGCGTCTTCAAAGCTTGTCAGATCTGGCCCTGCGGGTGGCCGAGCAACATTTCGGCCTAGAGCCTCAAGGAGACTTCATCGAGCGGCGGCACCGCATCGAACAGGCGGGCTGGGCCTGGATCTACCGCGAAGATATTGCCGATATTGCTGCTCTCTCGGCTTTGGAAAGGGGGCTGGCCAATCGAGTGGCTGCTGAGGCCAGTTTTCACCTCTGGCACATGCGCTTGGCGGAAACCTTGATGGTGTTTGCGGTGCGCCCCATGCCCGAGCAGCCCAGTCTAAGTCTAGACGAGTTGGCGGAAACCGCCCTGCGCCTCTGGAGTCTGCTGGCTTGGATCAAAGGAGAAAATCCCGTCGGAACTGCTCCCCCCCGCTTGGGCCCCCGCCTGGCGCGTTTCAGCATTGGGGATCCCCTCTCGGTTTCCGAACGCTGGCCCGCCTACCAGGCCAACCGCCGACAAGCCGTACAAGCCCTCACCCAAGATTTACAAGCAGAAATGGAGCGGCTTATCAAAGGGATCCCGTGCTCTCCTGTGGCTCTTCCTGCTGCCTAACATGCCTGGTCGGCTCAGGGGCAAAAAGTATAACAATTCCTAAGACATTTTGTGAGATATTTCGTGAGAGTAAGACGAACTTTTGCATTATCTGACAAGCAGGTGAAGGAAAAGGGAAATTTTTGGCTCTTGGGGTAGAAAGGGGGCAGAAAGGAAGTGAGGCTCGTTGACTTGGTCTATGTCTGATGAGCTGCTCCGCGCCATCCGCAGACGCGACCTAGAGGCCGCCACTTCAGCCGTGCAGCACTTGCGTTCTCGCCATTTAAGTGAAGCTGTAATCACCTCGATGGTGATGGTGGCCGTGGAGCGGTTGGCGTGGGATGAAGGCGACCGGGCCGCCGCCAGTTGGTTACTGCGTCGCTGCTCCAGACGACGGCGCTGAAGGGATCCCCCCTGGCCCAGAGGTCATTGCGATACTTCCCCTTTCCCTGGATCCGAGGGGCTTCCCGTGTCAACCTGCCCACAAAGCCCTATCCGCAGAGGGATTAGCTTTCTTCCTTGCCCTTGTTCGGATCGTCGGGATGCTGTCGGTCTTCATCAAGCAAGGTAAGGGTCTACGGCATTCTCTTTGCCTATGACTCGGATCAAATCGAAGCGGCTGCCGAGCCCACCCTTGCCGAGATCGCCAAGCTGATGCGCGAGCGCACCGACCTCAGCATCCTCGTGGTCGGTCATACCGATGCAACCGGTAGCTTCGACTACAACCTAGGTCTCTCGCGGCGCCGGGCCGAGGCGGTTGTCAACCGGTTGGTTCAGCTGGGTATCGAGCAACGTCGACTCTATCCGGTTGGTGTGGGGTTCTCTGCTCCTGTGGCCAGCAACACCACTGAGGAAGGCCGGGCGAAGAATCGCCGCGTGGAGTTGGTGGATCTGGCGGGTGGCAGAATCCCCTAGGGGAGAGTTTCTGAGTTTTGGCTCAGGGCAAGCATCGCCGAAACTCTGGACACTGCGGCTGCGGCGAACTAGTTTAGAGGCAACTCTTTACTTCTAAGCTATTTCAAGGGGTGGGATCCATGCTTAGGCCCAGTCTTCTGTTCTCCGGCTCGGCTTTGTTGGGTTTGCTGTCCTTGCCGTTTTTGATCGGCGAATGTGGCTGGTTGGCCTCGTCTCGGAAAGGGCGGAGTGCGGCCACTGAGGTTTCTCTGCAAGCTTGGGAGCACTCCCTGCCCTCATCCCAGGCCTTGTTTGAAGATGAAGCAGGTTCTGGATCTTGGCTCATGCGGCAAGCTCAGCTGCAAGAACGGGTACAGCAGCTTGAGCAGCGCTCTCTCGCTCACCAGCAGCAGGTCTATCAATGGCTTGCGCAACAGGCAGATCCCCAGCCCGCCGGGGTTGTTGGCCGTTCCAACCCAAGCCTTGCCGTGCCGGCACGGCCTCGGCGTCAGGATCCCACTCTCTCTCAATCCTCTGCTCCGGCGGATCTTCCCAATGAGCTGGCGCGGCTAACCCAGTCCATCCAACAGGAGCCGGGAAATGCGCAGCTTTATCTGCAACGGGCGCAATACTTCTGGCGGGAGTCTCAAGAAGATCCTGTTGCTTTACCGCAGCCGGAGCATGCTTCTGCCATTGCTCGCTTGATGCGCTCTGCTCTGCGGGATCTGGATATTGCCATTGCTTTGGATCCCTATCTGGCTGAAGCCTATTTGCTCAAGGCCAAAATCCAACACGAGCGTTTGCAAGAACCTGAGCAGGCTCTGGCAACCTTGTCTCCTCTGGATCGGATTGCCTATCACAACCCGCAACTGCACTTGATCCGCTCTCGCATCTGGGCCGAACAAGGCCATCTGGAATCGGCGTTTGATGTGTCGCATCTGGCGATTGAGCTGGCCAAGCAAAATCAAAGTGCTGCCGATCTTTTCGAGGCCTATGTCCATCGCGGCCTGATGTGGGCCAGCATCTGCGACTTCAATTTGGCCGTTCAGGATTTCAGCCGAGCTCTTGAGTTGCAGCCTTACCAAGGTGATGTGTACTACTACCGGGGTATGGCGCGCGCTTACCAGGGAGAGGATAGGGCTGGTGCCGCTTCCGATTTGGGTAGCGCTTTGATGTTGTGGCGGGCTTCCGGCACGGGATCCCCGGAGCTGCTGGAATATGCAGAAGCGGTACGGATGGAACTGTTGCGGTAGCTGCAATTCTGGCTGGGTTTTTGCTGCGGATCTTTGGTCTGGCCGACTGGGCAGGGAAGTTCTGGGTCTAGGGTCTTTGCCCAAGAGCGTTTGGCAAGTCCAGCTAGGGCAAGCCAGGATGGTAGAACCGTCTGTTACCTAGCCCCCTGAAGAGAACCCAGCCAGATGATGAGCCGAAGACAATTGACCATCTCCGTATCCTCCGTAGCCCTGGTGGTGGCCACAGGGATGCTGTTGTTGCTGCTGTGGCAACTGCGCAGCTTGGTGCTGACCGTGATGATCGCGGTGGTGGTGGCGGCGGCGCTGGCTCCCCTGGTGGATCTGGCCGAGCGACTACGCATCCCCCGCTGGCTGGGGGTTGTGCTGGTGTATTTGAGCTTAATTGCCGGGATTGCCGGCTTGGCTCTGCTCATTGGCCCAACGGTGGCGACTCAGACCCAGCGGTTGCTAGCGAGGTTGCCCTTCTATCTGGAGCGACTACAACTGCTGGTGGACACCTGGATTGCCGATCTGGCGGGGGTGGATCCGGCGGCGCTGGACTACTTAAACCAGTTGCTCGATCCTCAGTCGTTGATGAGCTGGGCAGTTCGCTCGGGACAACGGGTGCTGGTGCAGTCTTTCGACTTCACCCGCGGTTTGCTGGGTGGTCTGCTAACCACGGTGCTGACCCTCTTCATTTCCGGCTACATGCTGGTGAGCGGCTCTGACTTGGTGCGGGGCTTGGTGGAGTTGTTTCCTTATCCCTGGAATGAGCGGCTGGCTCAGCAGGTACACCCGATGGCCCAGCGCATGGGGGGCTACATTCAGGGGCGGGTGCTGGTCTCTGCCATTTTGGGTGTGATGATCACCGTCTCGCTTCGCTTTCTCGGCCTGTCGGAGTTCGCTCTGGCGCTGGGGGTGATCGCTGGGTTTACCAACCTTATCCCCTTCATTGGGCCAGTACTGGGATCCCTGCCCGCCTTGGTGGTGGCAATCGTTCAGGGGGGCTGGACTTTTTTGTGGGTGCTGATCCTATACGTTGCCGTTCAAAACCTGGAAACCTATGTGTTGGATCCTCTGTTGGTGGGATCCTC
This sequence comes from Thermostichus sp. MS-CIW-34, assembly GCF_054060435.1. Lineage (NCBI taxonomy): Bacteria > Bacillati > Cyanobacteriota > Cyanophyceae > Thermostichales > Thermostichaceae > Thermostichus > Thermostichus sp. MS-CIW-34. The sequence goes on from NZ_JBSSDE010000004.1 coordinate 72,466, forward strand.
GGTGCGGGTGAAGCCCTTGTATCAGTTGCTGGCGGTGCTGGGGGGCACCCAGTTGTTGGGTATTGTTGGGGCGGTGATCGCCCCCCCGTGGGTGGCGGGTATGGCGGTGCTGCTGGAGAACCTCTATCTGAAGCCCAAGCAGGAGGCAGAGGTTCGAGCCAGGCTGTATGCTCGGGCCACCGAGGCTGCTGGTTCTTTGGCTTTGCCGGGGATGGATCCTGCCGACGCGAGCAGCCCAGAGCCATCTTTTTCCTCTCGTCCGAATGACTCGTCAAACGAGCCGGAAGGGTTGCCACAGAAAGAAAGTCTCTCGCCTGCGGATCCCGTAGCCGGAAGAAGTCCCTATTAGCAAGCTTCTCATCTATTCGCCTCTGTTGCTCTCGGAGAAGGGCTATTGTGGTTGCTGGATAAGGGGCGCATCTCAGCGGTGACGGGCATCGAGGATAAACAGAGCACTGCCTACGACGAACAGGAGACTGGCTCCTATTCCCAGCAGGGTTTGGACAACCTTTAGATTGAGAAGGGTTGGAGCTGCGGGATCCCACGGAGGGGGGTCGCTACCCAAGGTCATCACCTCGCTCGCCGCAAACAGGCCACTCCCCAGCAAAAACAACCAACTGGCCAACTCGTAGCGGTGGTTGCCTCTCATGTCTTCTCCGACTGCAAGTGTTCGTAGGCTTGAGCAGCGGCGGCCATTTCCGCAGCCTTTTTCGAGCGACCTTCACCGCGGCCCCAGCACCGCCCTTGCCCCCAAACTTCCATGGTGAAATGAGGGGGATGCTCCTGGGCGGCCACCAGGCGGTATTCGGGCAGGCTACCCCAAAGGCGTTGGGTCAGTTCTTGCAAGGCTGCTTTGGGGTTGCGCCGAGTGGGGTCTTGGAACCATTGCTCCACTCGTCGGTGTAAGTAGGGATCCAGCCAGGGATGCAGCCTGGGCAGCGTGTAAATACCCCAACTGAGATAAAAAGCCCCAAGCAGAGCCTCGAAAGCATCCGCCAGCCGCCGACCCCGTCCGGCCAAGTCGTTTTGCGAGCTGGATCCCACCTCCAGGTAGCGATCCAAGCCGTGCAGATCCGCCAGTTCTGCCAGGTAAGCATCGCTGGTCAGGTCGGAGCGAATCGCGGTCAGCTCTCCCACCGACAGATGGGGATAGGACTGAAACAAGAATTCCGTAACCAAAATTCGCAGGACAGAATCCCCCAACAACTCCAGCCGATCGTTGTTCCGCTGGCCATCCAGAGAAGGGTGAATCAGAGCCTGATCCAGCAGATCCCAACGCAGTTGTTCCAGCAAAGCCGGATCCCTGAATCCAAGACGAGCCAGCAAATGCTCCAAGGCACGGCGACGGGACGGGATCAACTCAACCATACCATCAGGATACTGACGTTGCCTTAGCGGTCAGAACTGCACAGCTTAGGCCCATTTTGACCTGAGCCATCTCACCCAGGCCGGGATCCCCGCTCAGGCGGTAAGCCAGCTATGCTACAGGAGTAGTATAGGCTTTTCGAGGGAGGATCCCTGCATGCCCATTCGCGCCCATTCCCCCATTCCCACGACCCAGATGGAAGTGACCAGCATTCGGCTGGAACGTGAGCTGAAGCAGCGACTGAAGGCGTTGGCCGGAAATCAGGGTTACCAGGCCCTCATACGGGAAATTCTTTGGAGTTATGTCCTGCGTCACTGATACATTCACGCTGAACTCTCCTGAACATGGTTCAGGAAAGAAGCGATCGCATCCTGCCTATCTCTGAGCAGGAAGGCGGTATCCCGCAAAGCCCTGAGGAATACCCCCCGAGCGCTTTCCCCCTTCACTTCCCGGCAACCGTTGCGGTGGACTCAAGGATCAGGGGGAAACTTGGTCTACTATATCCCTCTCAATGACTTTTGCCAAACCGCCTAAAGCTCAGTAAATTCAGCAAAGTTCAGGGTTTTGGGGGTTAGAGGCATGCTCTCAAGGGGCTGCTGCCCTCAGTCCTGAGGATATTCGGGCCAGCTTCCCGGCCACGGCCCACCAAGCCCAATGCTGTGCTCTCACCGGACGGGCCATTCAACCGCAAGAGCCCATGCTGCTGGGGTGGACCACCGATGGAAAGTTCGTCGCCCTCAGCTCCTCCTGCTTTTAAGTTTTGGAGTCTCTCTCCAGTTGGCGAAGGGATCCAACCGGCACGAGTGCCCATCCGTTTAGATGCCACGAAGTTCTCGATATTTTCTGGCCCGTTCCTCGGCTGGATCGGGGGCTTGAGCTTTGGCAACTGCCTCCTCCAGTTGGGCCATCACCGTCTCTGCCGGTTCAGCGGAGCGGACGACGTAAAACATTAGGTTAATGGCTTCGTTGGCCGTCAGTTTGAGGGTTTCTTTTCCTTTGGGCACCAGCGCGATCTTGCCATCTGTGGTTGTGATGGCTGTATGGGATCCCTTAGCCAGAATCTCCCCAGCTTTTTCCAGAGTGACAAGCATATCCGTAGCTCACGGCAGCAGGACATCTACTATCCTATCGAATGTCTTGGGGCAAACGTTCCAGAAGGGTCTAAGCCATTTGGCGGATTGGGTGGGTTCATCATGGGTTGCCATGCTCTGCCAGCCAAGCATACAAGTGGGGAAACAACTTTTGATTGGCTCCCGGGAAGGGAAATTCCGACAGTTCCGCCGGGCTGACCCAGCGCACCTCGCTACATTGCAGGGCTTGGGCTTCTCCGCCCAGGTAGCGGCAGATAAAAGCAATAAGAGTAACGGTGAAATGGGTGTAGGCATGTTCGATGGTGGCCAGCGGTGCGACCACCTCGATGTCGATGCCGATTTCTTCCTTCACCTCCCGCACTACACACTCAGCAGCCGTTTCTCCCGGCTCGATTTTCCCTCCGGGAAACTCCCACAGCCCACTGAGCATTGAGCTTTCCAGTCGTCGATCGATAAGGATTTCTTTTCCCCGCAGAACAATGGCAACCGCGATTTGCTTATGAGGACGAGAGGCACGGGGTGCAGACATAGGCAATTGTTGGTGTTGACCTCGATTGTAGGCGCTGCAATCCGCTTGCCAAGGGCACCGGCCACAGTGAGGCTTTTTGGGACGACAGACGGTAGCTCCCAAATCCATCAGGGCTTGGTTAAAAGCCCGTGGCTGCACAGGATCCAACAATTGCTGGGAAAGCTGCCACAACAGGGGCAGACACTGGGCCGGAGGCTGTTGCAAAGCCACCAAGCGAGCCAACACCCGCTTAACGTTGCCATCCAAAATGGGCAAAGGCTGATCGAAGGCAGCGCTGAGAATGCCGCCAGCCGTGGTGCGCCCGATCCCCGGCAGAGCCAGCACCTGCTCCAAATCCCTGGGGAACTCACCGTTTCGCTCCCGCATCAAAATTTGGGCAGCTTTGTGCAAGTTCAGGGCCCGCCGATAGTAGCCCAGGCCCTCCCACAGTTTCAGCACCTGCTGCTGGGGGGCTGCCGCCAGTGCTGGGATCCCGGGCAGGGTTTGCATCCAGCGCTGAAAGTAGGGGATAACTGTTGCCACCTGGGTTTGCTGTAACATCACTTCCGAAACCCAAATGGCGTAGGGATCCCGGGTGCGGCGCCAGGGCAGATCCCGCCCGTGTTCACGGTACCAACGCTGAAGAGACTGCCGCAAGCGTTGCAAAGAAGCCTCGTCCCAATTCCCTACCTTGTCCGGGAGGCTTGCAGCGCAGGAAAAGCTGCCCTTAGCTTCTGGAAGAGGCTGAGACTCAAGCTGCGTAAGCAAAGTGCAAAGCCCACCAGATCAGGGCCGAAACCACACCGGCCACAATTCCTGCCGAGATCAAAACGACAATTGGGCTATCTGCCCCCTTGAACTTCATAATGCCGCGATTGTAGTCAGCCATCCTTGCCTCCTACCAGCTCTGGCGTTGGGGTTGTCAGGGATGTTGATCGGGATCCAGATCTGCCAGCTCTATTCACAGGGAAAGCTGTGGCGAAGATGTCCCAGTAGAGGTGCTCCGCACCGCCGGCGCAAACATGCCTGGGGAGAAGCACCGTCCTCGGTCATGCATGATACAACCTTAGCATGGAACAGACTTTGACCCTGGTGATTTGGACTGTTTGGAATAACCAGAAGCTAGGCAACCCGCAGGACTAACCGGTCTGCTTCCCACTGTCGAAATAGGTTGAGAAGGTGGTCGGCTCTCTCTTCATGGGCAGCCAGGATCTCAGCGCCAGAACGGGCTTGATTGGCCAAGGGCAGCAGCAGCTCCACCACTTGGTAGCGGGTAGAGGCTATCATCTTGCCCGGGATGCGGGCGATAGGCCAGAAAATATCCATCTTCTGGGTCAGGATCTGGGCCGGATCCAGCTTGCCCAACAGATCTGAAAAGGGGATTTTTTGATCCCAGTAGCGCACGCTGCCATAGCGGACGAACAAGGGGTTGAGTTGCCAGCGGGAGCTCTTAAAAAATTCGACTGTAAAGGGATCCCAGTGGTCCACCTTTTTCCCTTGATGGCAACACCAGAAGAGATTTTGCGTGTGATACAGAGGCTCCAGATACTCCATGACCCGCAGTTGGTCGATGCGAGCAAGGGCCTCGTAGCGGCGATGGAACTCCGGGTGGGTGGCGGCAATCAACGGCCTGGCGTTCCAATAGTCCAAGTAGGGGGCTACATCGATAAACTCCAGCCCGGCTTGGGCAAGCAAGTCGGGAATCTCGCCGATGTCGAAAGGAATATCATTGGCATGGAAGAAATTATCGACAATGTTTTCATCTTGTCCATAGTATTCTTGGTGAGCCTTGGCGTGCTTGGCCAAAAGGGAATTGGGGCTGGCTCCCTTCAGCAGTTGCCGCACAAATTCGATCTTTTCTGGGGTTGCAGGTGGGGTGATGCCCAACAACTCCAAGGCTCGCCGAATGCGGTACAGATGCCAACGGCCGGAACGGTTGTAGAGCATCAGCGCCATCACCCCATCGGGAGCCAACCGCGATGCCAGATTGCTCAAAGCCTTCACCGGATCTGCAGTGTGGTGAATCACGCCGTAGGAGCTGATCATGTCGAAGCTGCCTTCGGGCCAAGTAGAGGGATCCAGCAGATCCCCGTACTGCACAGAGCAGTTGCGTAGGCCGTGGTGCTTAATTCGCTTTTGGGCAATCTCTAGGGCCGGGCGGCTGATGTCGATCCCGACCACCGACCCATAGCCGGGGTTGCTGGCGGCAATGCCATGCACCTCCCAGCCGGTGCCACACCCGGCCACCAAAAACCTGGCTCCTGCGGGCTCTTGCAGCCTACGGGTGCGGGCGTACTGCGCCAAGGTATAGCTGCCCAGACTGGAGAAGCCCTCAAAGGGCCGGTCGTAAGGAATAGGAGGATAGGGGAAAGTCTCGTACTGGGCCTGCACCGCCCGGGTAATCTCGGCTTCGCTCACCAAAAGCACTTCCTCCCACGCGTTCTCCCCCATCCTAAGGTCTTCTTGACGCTTTGAGCCGGGAGATCTTGCTGGGTTGCCCGTCTGAGAACCTGGCCCTTCACAGCCTGGTTGTAAACCCCGCCGGAGGCAGAGCGGGCGGGACGGAGTCCTCACAAAACCGAGTGAGGCAGGCGACCCTCTGCCGAGCCGTTGGCTAAGGCCCTGCCAGAGCGTGAGTTGCCCGCTTGTAGGCTTCCTCCAGCGTCTCTGCCAAGGTGGGGTGAACGTGCACCAAGCCGGCCAGTTCTCGCACCGTGGCCCGGCGAGCAATGGCCTGAGCTGCCTCGTGAATCAAATCCGCCGCATGGGGCCCGAAGATATGGGATCCCAGCAATAGGCCGGTACTCTTGTCGAAGACCAGCTTGACCATGCCCTCCGTCTCTCCCGAAGCAATAGCCTTGGAGTTGCCGCCAAAGTAGGTGCGCACCGTGCCTACGCTGTAGCCTTCTTCCTTGGCCTGAGGCTCGGTCAGCCCTACAAAACCCATTTCCGGGTGAGTGAACACCGCTGCCGGGATGCTGAGGTAGTCCATGTAGGCAGTACGGCCACAGATGTTTTCCACGGCCACTCTCCCCTGGGCTGCCGCTGCGTGGGCCAACATCATTTTGCCTGTCACATCCCCAATGGCCCAGAGGTGAGGCAAATCGGTGGCCATGCGGCTATCGACGGGGATGAACCCCCGTTTGCCGGTGTCGATGCCCAGCTCGGCCAAGCCCAGCCCCTCTGAGACCGGGATCCGACCGGCAGCCACCAAGCAGCCATCCACCTGCAGCGTCTCGCCGTTGGAGAGGTGAATCGTTACTGGCTGGCCAGGGATCACCTGCTTGGCCGTGATCCCCACGTAGGTCTGGATTTGCCTGGGCTTAATCAGCACCCGCTGGGCCAGGCGGGCAATATCGGGGTCAAAGGCCGGCATCAGGGTCTCCAGGGCTTCGATGAGGATGACCTGGGATCCCAGGGCGGTGTAGATGTCGGCAAACTCCTGGCCGATGTAGCCGCTGCCGATAATGGCCAGCCGCTCCGGGATCCACTCCAGCCGCACCGCCTCGTCGCTGGTAAACACCGTCCGCCCATCCACCTCGATGCCAGGGGGCACAAAGGGGCGGGAGCCCGTAGCAAGAATAACATCCTGCGCCGTGTAGGTATAGGATCCCTTCTCTTCCTGGACTTCCACCTGCTGGGGTGCCACCAACTTGCCTCGCCCTCTCAGGATTGTTACCCCCAGCTTCTCCAGCGAGCGAGTCATGTCGGCGCGGATCTTCTCCACCACTTGGGCAGCATGATTGGCAATAGCCTCTCGGTTCACCTGAAGGGATCCCACTTGGATGCCCAGCCCAGAGCTATGTTGCAGTTCCCGCAGGCGTCCTGAGGCGGCCAGCAGAGCCTTGGAGGGGATGCAGCCGCGGTTGATGCAGGTGCCGCCCATTTCTGCACCTTCAACGATGGCGGTCTTCAGGCCAGATTCGACCGCATGTAAAGCAGCGCCGTGGCCGCCGACGCCGGCACCGATGATGATTACGTCAAAATCGAAGCTCATGGCGAGATTGGATAACCAGTGCCTCATTTTCTCACCTTGTTGGCCTTCCCAGAAACCTGGCTAGGGGCACCCAAGCCATGCAGTAGCATAGAGTCGCTTGTAGGCGGGTGGGGGTACACATGACACTCCAAGCTTTGATCTTCGATGTGGACGGCACGCTGGCGGACACGGAGCGGGATGGTCATCGCGTGGCCTTTAACGCTGCCTTTGCCGAGGCAGGGCTGGACTGGCACTGGTCGGTGGAGCTCTACGGCCAACTCCTGGCCATTACGGGGGGCAAAGAGCGCATTCGCCATTTCGTTGCAACCTGCCAGCCGCCGCTACCCCCTGGTGAAGATTTAAATGCCCTCATTGCCCGGCTGCACCAGGCCAAAACCCGCCACTACACTGCCCTATTGGCCCAAGGGGGGATCCCACTCCGCCCAGGGGTGAAGCGCCTCCTGCAGGAGGCCAGAGCTGCTGGGATCCGCTTGGCCATTGCCACCACCACCACGCCGGAAAATGTAACAGCCCTTTTGGAGCACACACTGCCGGAGAGCCTAAGCTGGTTTGAAGTGATCGCTGCCGGCGATATTGTCCCCGCCAAAAAGCCCGCCCCCGACATCTACTTCTACACCCTGGAACAGATGGGGCTGCCCCCCCAGGCCTGCCTGGCCTTTGAAGACTCGGAGAATGGGCTGCGCTCGGCCCAGCAGGCCGGTATTCCCACTGTGGTGACGGTAAACGACTATACCCGGGATCAGGATTTTTCCGGGGCGGCTCTGGTGCTGGATCACCTGGGGGAGCCTGAGGATCCGTTTCGGGTGTTGGCGGGAACGGTGGGATCCCACCGCTACTTCACCCTGGAGTTGGCCCGACAGATCCATGCTCAAGTTGCCCGGTCTGGAGTGGGAAGCTCATGATGGCGTCAGATCTCCAAGACCTGCAGCAGCGCCTAGAGGCCCATCTGCGCCAGGTGGCCCAGCCGCGGGATCCCGACTGGTCGCCCTTGGGCCATCAGCAGGTGGAGCGCTACATCCAAGAGCAGCTCTCTGGCTGGGGATCCCTGGAGTCCTTCCCCTTTGAGGCCGGTGGCCGCCTGCACCGCAACTGGATCTTGAAATTGCCGGGATCCCGTTCTGGCCGCCAACCCATCCTCATCGGAGCCCACTTTGACGCTGCCCCGGCAACCCCTGGAGCAGACGACAACGCCAGCGGCATAGCGGTGTTGCTGGAATTGGCCCGCCATTTTGCCGCCAACCCTGCCCCTTCCCCCCTGTGGCTGGTGGCTTTTGACCTGGAGGAGCGGGGGATGGTGGGCAGTGGGGCTTACGCCCAGTTTCTTCAACGTCAGAGGCAATCCCTACGGCTGATGCTGTCTTTGGAAATGCTGGGCTACCGGGATCCCGCCCCCGGATCCCAGGACTATCCCGCCGGCCTTGAGAAGCTTTACCCCAACCGGGGAGATTACATTGGCCTTATTGGCAACTGGCCCACCTGGGGGGATCTGCTCAAGCTGCAGCATGATTTTCAGAAAGCGGGGATCCCTTGTTGCTGGCTGCTGGCCGGGCAGCGAGGCTTGATCCTACCTGCCACTCGCCTGAGCGACCACTCCCCCTTTTGGGATGCGGGCTACGCCGCCGTTATGGTTACCGACACCGCCTTCTTGCGCAACCCCCACTACCACAAGCTGAGCGATACCTTGGAAACCCTAGATCCAGATTTCCTGACGGGGGTCTGCCAGGGCTTGATGGCCGGGATCCGCTCGCTGTAGCTCTTCCAAACACCACAGTCGTTCAACAACAAGTAGCGTGCGTTAAGTCCTAACTCCCCTCTCTCTGGAAGGAGGCTGGGGGTAAGGGTAGAGTTGGCATCCTCAGTACGGAGATTTCTCCAGGGGGTTCGCGATTCTTCGACTGGATCCTTTGTTGATGAGGGGAGACAATGGATGAGAGTAGTAAGACGAGAGTAGTAGCAGGGAAAAGGTTAAAAAACCTGCCTTGGCACTGTAAAACTCAGCAGGAGATTGCGTATGAGCGCTTTTGCCCAAGCTCCCAAAAAGTGTGTTTCCGCCGCTTTCAAAGAAGAGGTCAAGCTGCAAGAGTGTATCCAGCGGCTTTTGAACCGTGGCATTCCCAACGATTGCATCTCCATTATTGGCCGCAACTTTCAAACCGAAGCCAAAATTACCGGGTTTATCACCCGCAAAGAGGTGGTTCTGGACGGTCTGACCAATGGGGCCATCTATGGATCCCTGTTCGGATCCCTGCTGGGGCTGCTCACTGGCGTGGGGGTGCTGTTCATTCCCTTTTTGGGGGCAGTGGTGGCCGCTGGGCCTCTGGGAGCCGCTTTGTTGGGGGCAACGGGCGGCGCTTTGTACGGAGCACTGGGAGCGGGCCTGGGATCCGCCCTGATTGCCTTGGGTATGCCGCAGGAGAAAGCCGCCATCTACCAAACCCGGGTACAGGCGGGCGAGTTCTTGTTGGTGGTGCAAGTACCGGAAGAGAAGTCGGGCGAAATTTACTGGCTGCTGCAGAGTGCTGGCGGAGAGGAAGTTTCCATTGCCGACTTGAACTTGCCCGGTGAGCCAGAGGGAGACTTAACCCCAGAGAGCATCTCGCCGGAAATCCGCGCTGACCTCTCGGAAGAAGCGCAGCAAACCTTTGTGGAAGCCTACAACCAAGCCAAACAAGAGAGCAATAACTCCACCCATGCACTCCTCAAAGCTTGGGAAAAGGTCAAGCAAATTTTCACACGAGATGAGAAAGGGATCTTCTCCAAACGCAAGCCCTAGCCCAAAAAGTTTCCGAAGTAGCGAGAGCACAGTAAAGCGCCATCTCGCCGCTCTGCCTGTACGTGTTCTGGGTCTGCTCCAATTTTTTAGCTGCAACCTTATATCCTGAGAATAGCCCGAAAAACTCTAACCTAACCTTGCAGGGGTGAGCCTATGGCTGCGAGTGACTTCAAGGATTATTACAAGATCCTGGGCGTCAGCAGAGATGCCTCTGCCGAGGAAATCAAGCGCGTCTATCGCAAGCTGGCCCGCCAGTATCACCCCGACGTGAACCCCGGCAACAAGGCGGCAGAGGAACGCTTTAAGGAGATCAACGAAGCCTACGAGGTGCTCTCTGATCCAGAGAAGCGGCGGCGCTACGACCAGTTTGGGCAGTACTGGCAGCGGGTGGGTACTGGTTCTGCGGCTGGAATGCCGGGCATGGAGGGCTTCGCCCAATACGCCAGCTTCGAGGAGTTTATCAACGAGCTGCTGGGCCGTATGGGATCCCGCCGCAGCGGGTTCCAGGGCTTCGCCGGCGGCTTTGGGCCGTTTGTTTCGGTGGATTTGCCGGGGCAGGATGTGGAGGGCACTCTGGGTCTCAGCTGGGCAGAAGCTTTCCACGGCACCCAGAAACGGCTGAACCTAGATGGAGAAACGCTAACTATCCGCATTCCCCCCGGCGCTAAGCCGGGCAGTCGCATCCGCGTCAAGGGCAAAGGCCAGGTCAGCCCCTTTGGCGGGCCAAGAGGGGATCTCTACCTCACCCTGGAGCTGCCCCCCCATCCCTTCTTCCGCTTTGACGGAGACAACCTGCTCTGCGAGCTGCCCATTACTCCTGACGAGGCGGCTTTGGGAGGGACGGCGGAAGTTCCCACCCCTACGGGTCGCGTGCAACTGAGGATCCCTGCCGGGGTAGACAGCGGCCAAACCCTGCGGCTGCGGGGCCAAGGCTGGCGGGATCCCCAAGGCCAGCGGAGCGACCTGCTGGTGCGGCTGAAGGTGGTGGCGCCCAAATCCCTTTCCCAGACCGAGCGGGATCTCTACGAAAAGCTGCGGCAAAGCCGTAGCTGGGATCCCCGCGCCCACTTGCAGGAGGTGAGTCTATGAGTTTGGCCATTGTGCGGGTAGAAGAACGGCTCTATACCTTCGAGCAGGCCACGGAACTGCTGGGGATCCCTCCCCACCTGCTGGAATGGCTGCTGGCCCAAGGCTTAGTGGAGGCCGAGAGCAGCTACCTGACCCCCCAACAGCTCAGGCGGTTGTTGCAAATGAGCCGCCTACACCGAGACTTGGGGCTTAACTGGACGGGGGCAGCGATGGTCTTGGACATGGCTCAGGAAATTGCCCGGCTCAGGGGGCAACTGCGCCACTACCGCGGATTTTGAGGCTGCCCAGCTAACCCATCAAGGAGATAACTCGATGAACCCTATGGAACAGATCATCCGACGTAGCCAGGTGGTGGGCCTGCTGGCCCTCGATGGCAGCACTGCTACCGCCTTGGGCACTGTAGAAGAAGTCTGGGTTGACCCAACAGGGCGGGTATGCTACTTCACCAGCCAGCAGGGATACACCCCTCTGGAGCAGATTTCTCTGATCGGGCCAGACGCGCTGCTGACCTACTCTACCGTTTTTGCTACCCCCCTAACCCCCATCAGCTCTCTTTACCGTCGCACAGTGCGCATTGGGAATCGAGAGGTCGGCTGGATTGAGGATTTTCTCTTTGACTGGGAGACTGGAGCGATTGCCGCCTACATTCTGGGTGGCAGCATTGCCGAGCCTTGGGGGGGGCGCGCCGTTCTCCTGCCTGAGGACGTGGAAGCCATTGATGTGGACGCGGTGGTGGTTAAGGAGGATGCTCCGCAACGGCTGAAATCGGAAGCAGAAGGCTTGAAGAACTTTTGGAGCGAAAAATCTCGGCAGGTGAAACAGCTTATCCAGCGCATGGGGGATCGCCTCAAGGCGTTGGTTGGCCCACAGGATCCGCCGGAGGTGGTGCGCGTTAAGGTGAAGCAGGTGCGGGACGAGCTGGCCAAAGGGGGCAAGTTCGATCTCTCCCTACTGGACGAGGCGGCAGAGTTTCTGCAACACAAGTGGGAAACCTGGCAACATCGCCTCAGCCGCGCCGCTCAGCGCATGCAGGCTGCCCTTCAGGCTGCTTGGGAGAAGCTGACCGAATAGCAAAGAATGACTCTGCAACCTCTGGCCTGCGGTCGCCTCAGATGCTGCACATTTGCTTCCCAACTGCTTCCCAACTCCCCTCTTCCTCTGGGAAAGGGGCTGGGGGGCAACAGCATGAGGTGCTTGGGGAGTCCGTCCCACTGCTCGACCGGAACTGTTGCAAGCCAGTCCTCGACCAAACCCAGCTGACGGACGGCGGCTTTTTCGGCTACGATCTAAGATCGCTGTCAATGCTCGGATCAGGTTTCAAGACCCCCGCAGGGCACCTGTACGGCAGGGAGAAAGATGACTTACGCAATTGTGGAAACCGGCGGTAAGCAGCTTTGGGTGGAGCCGGGGCGTTTTTACGAGGTCGATCGCCTGGCGGAAGTGGAGGAGAACAGCCCCTTCGATTTGTCTCGTGTGCTGTTGATCAACCACGAGGGACAAATCACGTTGGGGCATCCCTACGTTTCGGAGGCGGTCGTCAGGGCACGGGTTTTACAGCATCGGCGCGGCGATAAAATCATCGTCTACAAGATGAGGCCAAAGAAAAAGACCCGCAAAAAGAGGGGTCATCGGCAACCGCTGACCCGTCTGCTGATCGAGTCTATTGAACTCAATGGGGTGCCCCTAGCCACGGCACCATCCCGTACGGAAGCGGCTCCAGAGTCTAACCCAGAGGCAGCCCCTTCGGCAGCGGCGACAGGGATCCCTGCGGATGAGGAATAAACTCTGAACTCAGGTGTCCTGAATCCCGATTTTTTTATCTCGTTTCTGTTGATCACGCAGTTGCATAGGAGGCGTTATGGCTCATAAGAAGGGAACGGGCAGCACTCGCAACGGTCGAGATTCCAATGCCAAGCGGCTGGGGGTGAAGCGCTATGGGGGCGAGCTGGTGCATCCCGGCCACATTCTGGTCAGGCAGCGGGGCACCAAGTTTCACCCAGGGGTGAACGTGCGCATCGGCGGCGACGACACCTTGTATTCTGTGGTCACCGGCATTGTGACTTTTGAGCGCTATGGCAAGTGGCGGCAAAAGGTGAGTGTCTACCCAGCTGAGGTGGCTGCCCAGTAGGGAAAGGCCCAGCTTTGAAACTGCCTGGGAGAGCATGACTCTAGTCAATAATAAGCTCAACTATACTGAAAATAATGTATAATATGTTCAGTACGGATTACTACCAGTTGATCTTTCTGTTTACTTTCGAGTCTGCCAACATGGTAGCCAAAGCAAAGCAGAAAATTGGTAGTAAGACGACACGGAAACTGCGCTTTGGGTATTCTACTCAAAGCTTTGCGGGATACCGCCATTCTGTTTGGAAACAAACAGAATGCTATCGCTGCATAGTTGAACAGTGATGTTCAGCAGTGCTCAGCGTAAATGTATCAGTTTCTTCCGCAAGAGAAGATTCTCGCTTCTGTCGACCAAGCTGCTTGCCGGGCTGAAAACTGTCTGCTCCAGAGCAGACAGGGTTTTGCTGTTGCTGGTTCCTGAACTTTTTTCGTTCTTGAGGATTGGGGCCAGCCGGAAGAGAAGAGGAGCTAGGGATCCCTGACCCTTCAAGGGCGAAAATGGCAAAAGCGTGGAAGGCAGAAAGCTGATGCGGGTGTATTTGTTTCGCTGGGCAGGGTTGCTTCACCTCATTGCCGGGGTGATGTACCTCTACTGGCGACTGACAGCCGGGTTGATGGATTTGGGATCCCTTTTGTTTTGGGGGGCAGAGCTGTATGTTTGGCTGGCGGCGGTGGGCTTTACCCTCAGCCGCTATCCCCAAGTGCCGAGAGAGACGATCCCATCCCCAGAGGTCCTGCGGCGGTCGTTTTTCCAGTTACCGCGAGTGGATGTGCTGGTGATGCGCCAGTGGGATTCCGTAGAGGCAACCCGGCAAACAGTGCTTTCGGCTCTGCACCTCGACTACCCTTGGGAGCGGTTGTTTGTCCACATTGTGGATCGGGTAGAGGATGAGGAGATGGCCAAGGCGGCGCGGGCCATTCCCTGCGAATACTGGGCCTGCCCTAGCCCCACAGCCGACCCCCTGGCTTACGCGATGGGATCCCCTCATATCCAAGGGGAGTATCTCCTCCTAGTACAGCCGGGCCATTTTCTCGAGCGGGACTTCCTGTGGCAGACCTTGCCCCACTTTTACGACTCGCCGGAGCGGGCTCCAATTGTCAACCGAACTGGCTTTGTGCAGGCAATGCTGCGCACCCTAGGCCAGCCCAGAGCCGTTCACCCACTGCAGCAGCTCTTGGCGGTGGGATCCGAAGGGTATCAGGCGGCACCCCTGTTGGGTTCTGGCTGTCTCATCCGGCGCAAGGCTTTGGAAGGGATCCCGCGGATTGACATTCGTCGCCCTGTGCAGTTGGGGTGTCAGATGCACTGCCGCGGCTGGCAGTCTCAATTGGTTCGCCAAACCCAGGTTACGGGTGTTTTGTTGCCCTTGCGCAACCGCCGCGTTGCTTTGCTGGCTTTGTTTTCGGCCTTGAGGGAAAATCCCTTCTGGGGCAAGCCGACCACACAGCAGCAGCGCTTTCAATACCTGTGGCTGGCCCTCTGGGCTGCCGGTGGGATGGCGGAGCTGGTCTACTTGGCGGTGCCGATGGTCTTTCTCTGCACGGGGTGGATGCCGGTGCCGGCCTTTGACCGGGTCTTCTTCGCGTGGTTTTTGCCTTATGCTCTCCTGGGGCGCATCAGTTGGCTCTTGGCCTTTCCCCCCCATCTGTGGGGGGCAGCTTGGCAGTCGGAACGGCAGACGGGCAGCCAGTTTTTTCAGTCCATCCAGGCGCTGGTGCAAAGTCTGCAGGGAGTGCCCCCCTATCCCGAGCAGCCTTCCCAGCTCTCCTTGGGGCCTCAGGCTCTGGCTATTGTGCTGACTTTTCTGGCTATGGGGGTGGGATCCCTGCGTTTTGCCGGCAGTTGGGATCCCTCTTGGCCTGAGCTGCTGTTTGGCTTGGTCTGGGCCTTCTACAACCTGATGATCCTGACGGTGCGCCCCGACGATCACGATTTTGCCGGCTTTGCTTTTCCCAGCAGCAGCGCCGCTGCGGCGACAGAAGAGAGCGCCGACCCATAGGCTGCCAAGCCAAGACAAGTTCATCGCAAAACCAAATCCCCACATCCATTCAGCTGCTGCATGGATGAAATGGCAGGCTGCCGCGGCAGATGGTGGGCAAACGCTATGCTGTGAGAAGTGTAGGATAAGTAGATCGGCACAGGTTGTCTCCAACTCTCCGGGGAGGTGTACCGGTGGAGAGGGGGGATCCCTGGCCAAGTCGCCCCTCCTGTTTGCAGGATTGAACGCGGTCTTCTAGGTTCAGAACGACACACCTGTGGAGTCAGAGAGACCCCCCCTTCGACTGCTCCCCCTGGGTACGGATCCCTGGCAGCAGGGCTGTGCCTATTGGCTGGAGATGGGATCCCACCGTTTGCTTCTCGATTGCGGGTTGCCCGCTCCTGCCCTCTTTAAGGCTCTGCCAGGGATCCCGGATGCGGTAATCTGCAGCCATGCTCACTTTGACCATGTGCAAGGGCTACCTGCTTTTCATCGTCGTTACCCTCAGGTACCTCTCTACGCCACGCCGGTGACTGCTCATTTGGCCGCTGGTCTGTGGGAGTGTGGCGTTTGGCCAGGCTACGACCGGGACATTCGCTTTCCCCCCTTTCGGGCGCTGCCTTTGGGCCGGGCGCGAGAGATTTTGCCCCATCTGATGCTCACTTTCTTTGCGGCTGGGCATCTGCCGGGAGCGGCGGCAACCCTGCTGCAAAATACCCAAACCACTCCGGCCCAAGCCTGCGTGTACACGGGCGACTGTTCCCTGGCCTCAACTCGCTTTGCCCCCGGCTTGGATCTCATTGCTTTGCGCCACTGGCAGCCGGACGTGTTGCTCATCGAGGCTTCGCTGGGATCCACCCGCCATCCACCCCGTCGTCACCTGGAAAATCGCCTGGTGGAGCGGTTGCTCAGCGCCTTGGAAGCGGGGCAAACGGTGCTGTTTCCCCTGCCAGTGTTGGGGTTGGGGCAGGAGCTGATCTTTCTCCTCAAAGCCCACCACCGCTTTACCCAAGCCCCCCAAGAGCTCAAGATATGGGTGGCGCCGGGGCTGGCGGCAGGCTGCAATCTCTACGAGCGCTTGCTCACCTACCTGCCGGAGCCGGTGCGCAATTTCGCCACCTACCAGCCCTTGTTCTGGGAAGACCGCCTGCAGCCGCGGGTTCAGCCCCTTACCGAAGCGGATCCTCTGCCCCAAGGCTTGCTGCTGTGCGACGCCGATGCCGGGCCTGAGGCTTGGGATCCAATTTGGTCGAGGTTGTTGGCCCAACCGCAGCGCTCCTGTCTGCTGGTGCGGCTGCCAGAGGTGGAACTGGCTACCCCGTTTGAGCGTTGGCCGGCGCCGCTGCGCTCCCGCATTGCCGTTGAATGGATAACCTGGCACAGCCACAACGATGTCGGGCATCTCACCCAGATCATCCACACCTTTCGCCCCCAGCATTTGGTCTTGGTTCACGCCGACCCCAAGCAGGCTCAGGATCTGGCGGATCTGCCGGAGCTGTGCAATCGCTACCATGTCCACTGCCCTCAGCCTGGGCATTGGCTGGAGTTGCCCGATGGGCACCTACAAACCCCAGTTAGGCTCGCGGAGCTGAAGGCCGGTTCCCCCGCCGAGATCAGGGATCCCCCTTTGCGCTATGAGGGGGAGGTGGAAGAAGTTTGGCAGGAGCAGGGGTCGCCGCGGACTTTGGCGGGGGTACAGGTGCGTCTGCCCCCCCAGATTACCCAGGATCCCCGTTGGCCGGCCTGGGCCGATACCGGCCTGGTGGAAGCCCGCTGGCAGGGATCCGAACTGGTGCTGCGCGGCCTTTCTCCACGGGAGCTGATCCGCCCGGCAGAGGCTGCCCCTTCTCCAGCAGGGATCGTGCCGCGTCCAAAACAGCCTTCTGTATCCAGTCATCACGGTGGCAAAAAGTGCCAAAATTGTCGCTTTGCCCGCCAGATCTTGACTTCCCAAGCCCAAGCCTTTCGCTGCGATCAGGAACGCTCTCCCCTCTACCGCCTCAGGGTGGATCCCCAGGGGAGCTGCCCCTACCATCAGCCGCAGGAGATCCGCTCTTCCGGTTAGCCGTCAAGCCAGGGAAGCCCAAAGGCTAGAATGGGGCAAGTCGCGGTGCCAACCATGCTTGAGCAAGATTCCTGGGCAAATCATCGCCGTGGGCCGGTCGGATCCCTGGAGCGCCCAGCCGAGGCCTTGGCTGCGGCCAGCCCGCCCGTAGTGCAGATGGTTGGGGTGAACAAAGTCTATCCACTGCCGGAGGGCAGTTTTCAGGCCCTCTACGATATCGACTTGGCGATCCAGCCGGGAGAGTATTGCGCCATCATCGGGCCCTCTGGATCCGGCAAATCCACCCTGATGAACCTCATCGGCTGCTTGGATCGGCCCAGCTCAGGGCGCTACTGGCTGGATGGGGTGGAAGTTTCCACCCTGACCGATCGCGATTTGGCCCACATTCGCAACCAAAAAATCGGCTTTGTCTTCCAGCAGTTCCATCTCCTGCCCGTCTTGACGGCGCTGGAGAACGTCATGCTGCCCTTGGCCTATGCCGGGATCCCGGAGCCGGAGCAACGCCGGCGGGCCAAGCAAGCCCTAGAACAAGTCGGCTTGGGGAGCAAACTGCAGCAGCGTCCGGCCCAACTCTCCGGCGGCCAGCAGCAGCGGGTGGCGATTGCTCGTGCCATTGTCAACCGACCCCAACTGTTGCTGGCTGATGAGCCGACTGGGGCTCTGGATAGCCATACCGGCCAGGAAGTGCTGAACCTTTTTGCGGAGCTCCACCGGCAGGGCATCACCCTGGTCGTGGTCACCCATGACCTTGAAGTAGCCCAGGCCGCCCAGCGCATTATCCGGGTTGGGGATGGCCGTTTGCTGGATTGAGAGGGATCCGCCTGGGGGCAGTTGGGTTCAGGAGAGTTCCCAGTTGCGGTGAACTGGCGTGCCGGATGGATCCCCAGCTTCCCTCTCCCTTTGGGTGAAGGTCAAAGGGAATGTCTTAAACGGGCATGGGATAACCCTATCTAGGATGGCCCAGCTTAGGCTACTCTAAACGCAACTGAGGGCTTGGGAAGAGGATCCGTCCATGAAACTGATCGAAGATATCATCCGATTTTTGGAAACCCGCCTGGAGGAATTTCTCAGGGCCCACCCCGAGATCGAGCTGCAAGCCCTCGATGAGCAGTTGCGCCAGCAGGAATCGGATACCCTGCAGCTGTTGCAGGAAAGCCGCGTCCAAGAGGAGGCTCTCCAAAAAAGCATTCTCAACTTAGCCGAGGAGATTAAAACCTGGCACTTTCGCATTGAGAAGGCGCAGCGGGCCAATCGTCCCGATCTGGCCGAAGGAGCGCGACGCCGGGAAGCTGAGCTGTTGGAGAGGGGCAGCCAGCTATGGAGTCAAATGAAGGCCCAAAAGGAGAAAATCCAACAAATGGAAGCGCTGCTGCCGCAAATTCGCCAGCGCCGCCAAGAAGTGAAGGCTAAGCTTCAGGAGGTAAGAGCCGCGCAAGCCAAAGGCATCGACAACCCGGACCGGAATTTCAGCCCTTGGGGAAAACCTTTCGAGGCTTGGGATGAATTGGAAGAGCAATTTCGTCAGCTAGAGGTGGAAAACGAATTGAATGACACGAAGAGGAAGGTGCGGGAACAGCAGCGGCGGTAACAGCCTGACCCAAAATCTTGTTAGTTTGCTAATGTTGAATCCAGTCGCAACAGCCAAAATCGAGCTGGGCGGAACTTGTGATTTAAGCCCTTGGTCTCAAGAGCCATAGCCACATCATTTCCAGAACTTTCTCTGGCACCGACCGGGAAGAAAAGTCTCTCCTCTCCCCCAAGAGTGATACGCTATTGGGCATGAATGAGTTGTATCTGAATCACCCCACATTTGGTCTGCTCTACAGCCTGTGTCAGGTCGACGAAAATCAGGCTCTCTTCACCACTCTCTACGCCCAAAGGCTCTTTTTTCGGGTTTACTTCAGGCCGCCGGATAACAGCGGGGATCCTGCTGCCATGGAGGAGTTGGTCTTCGATCCGATTAGCCGTAATGAGGCTCGCCAGCTCATCGAAGAGCAAATGCGCCTGCTGCGCCGTGCTGCCCGCCAAGATGAGCTAGAACAATTGCAGTTGATCTACAAGCAAACCTTTTCCTGAAAGAGGGTTTTCTGAAGGTCTTGCAGGGCTCAGGACGAGGGTTTTGTTCCTCAGATAAGATAGCCACCTAAAACTGAGACAGAAAGCGCAGGTCGCTGGTATAAAACAGGCGGATATCCTGAATGCCGTGGAGGAGCATGGCCATCCGCTCAATGCCGATCCCTGCCGCAAATCCGGTGTAGCGCTCCGGGTCGTAGCCCACCGCTTGAAATACATTGGGATCCACCATGCCGCAGCCGAAGATTTCCAGCCATTTCGAGCCAAAGCGCACGTCCATCTCAGCAGAAGGCTCGGTAAAGGGAAAATAGCTGGGCCGAAAGCGGGTTTCTCGCTTGCCCAATAGGCGGGTGATGAAAGTGTTGAGGGTGCCCTTCAGGTCGGAAAAGGTGAGGTTCTCGCCCACCGCCAAAATTTCCATCTGGTGAAACACAGCGGAGTGGGTGGCATCCACGGTATCGCGGCGCATCACCCGACCGGCATGCACAATGCGCAGCGGCGGCTGGTGTTGCTCCATGTAGCGCACCTGCACCGAGGAGGTTTGGGTACGCATCAGGTAGCCATTGGCCAGGTAGAGGGTATCCTGCATATCCCGCGCCGGATGGTCGGCAGGGGTGTTGAGGGCCTCGAAGTTGTAGTACTCCGTCTCGAGCTCAGGCCCATGCACCACGGTGTAGCCCATTCCCACAAAGATATCGAGCATGCGGTCGATGGTGGCCTGCAGCGGATGGATCCGCCCCAGAGGCCGACGGGGCCCGGGCATGGTGACATCTAGGCGCTCTGCTTCTAGGCGGGCCAGCAGTTGAGCTTCGCCAAGGGCCTGTTTGCGCTGCTCCAGACTGGATTGGAGGGCCTCTTTAAAGGTGTTGGCCAAAGCGCCAATGGCAGGCCGTTCTTCTGGGGGCAGCTTCCCCATCCCCCCCAAGATTTTGGAGAGCTTGCCTTTCTTACCCAGGTAGTCGATGCGGATCTGCTCCAAAGCATCCAGATCGGCAGCTTGTTCCACTTGGGCGAGGGCCTCGCTTTGCAGGGTGAGAAGCTGTTGGCAAAGCGTGTCTTTTTCGTCTTGCATGGGGCCGATTCCAAGGGCAGAAGGGATCCCTGGGGTTGTGAGGAGTCCCTACAAAGGTATCACAGGAGGGAGCTCGGTCGCGCCTTTGCATCCGATGGGGTTGGTCAGCAGCAGGGGGAACCCTTTTGGGGAACTAGCTCTGAGGCGCCGAATCTGGCAACAGACACCCCAAAGCATCACACCCCGCCGGCCCCTCTGCTGTCAGGGTCAGGTTGCGGTCGTAGCGGGCCAGGGCCGCGAAGAAGTTATCTGTCCGCCGTCTCTGCTTGACCTCGGCCACCAGCCGCTCATAGGTGGGCTTGTCGATTTTCTCAAAAGGCAGGCGGGGGAAGGGGGCATCGAAGCGGGCCAGCAGCGCTGCGCTGATGTAGCCCTCGTCGTCGCGGATGGCTTCGTAGATACGGGATCCCAGAGCTTCCACCTCGTCCTCCCGCAGCTCGATGGTGGCGGAGGTGTTGTGGGTGGTGTAGTACTTCTGAACCTGCATATAGAAGTCAAACTGGGCCAGGGCCGAGAATTGCTCGATCTCGATCTGGCCAGCACCGGGCAGGTTGGCCCATTCTACTTCCACAGGCAGTTCCACCAGCCATTCGGTACAGCGGGGATCAAAGGGGTCGTTGAGCAAGTTCCCGTTTTCATCTTTGTCCGCCTGAGCAGGTACCACCGAGTAGCCATAGTCCAGACAGGCCAGCGCCACCGGGTCATTTTTGGCAAAGGTGATGCGGCGGATGTAGCGTTGGGCTTTGGGCGGGTGCCAGCCGGGAGAGGCGTTGGTGAGCAGCGACTTGGTGCCGGCGGGCTGAACCGTGGTGCAGCGGTTGGGGCGGCGCAGGCTGTGGCGGTCGCAGTAGTCCCAGACCACGCGGTGGACGATCTCCTTCCAGCGGCTGAGGTATTCCCGCTCCTGCTGCTTGAATTCCTTCCCGATGGGGGTATCGGGTCTCCCTTCCTGCCACCAGCGCAGCCATTCAACCCCAAAGGCTTTGACGCAAAAGTCGAACAGGCCTGTGAACGAGACGCCGACGATGGGATCCCATTCCCGCGAGCGCTGGAAGCGAGGTTCCACAAAGTGGTGGTGGAGCAGAGCTGCCACCGTGAGGGCTCCCGCCGTGAAGGCGTCTTCCTGCTCCTGCCAGTTCTGGGGATCCAGCCGGTTGAGGTGGATCTCGGCCAGATTGCAGTGGAAGTCGAATCCGATGATCTCGCCGCAGTTGTGGACGACTAGCCCGTTTGCATCAAAGCAGCTGGGGCCGGGCACGGTGCAGTCATAGACCGGTTCCACCCCGTCAGGCTCCAGCGCTGCAACCGTGACGGCAAACCGCTCTCGGTTAAGCCGGGGCTGATAGCTGCCCAGCAGTTCGCCTAGCTTCTGGGCTTTGCGGGGTTCGCGGAAGCCCACTACTGCTTGAAACTGGTGCAGGTTGTCCTTAGTGATAACCAGCTCGTGAGCGATAACCAGCTCGTGAGCGATAACCAGCTCGTGCTGCGCGGCTGGCTGGCGCTGGCTGGCGGGCAGCAGGTGATATCCAGCGGGACGGATGGCCGAGACAATCCCCAGGCGGGCAAGCATGCGCTGCACGGCTTTGAGGGTGTCCAGGTTGCTTTGGGAGAGCCGCACGCTAAGCCCCTGCACGCTGCCATCGGCATCAAACAGGCCGCACAAGAAGCCGCGGTGGAAATCGCAGCTGGTGGCCTCGACTGCCGCAGTCATTTCTTTCTGTCCTGGAGCTATGCCGAACTTGGCCGCCAGTCTTGCCAAGCCGGTGGAATGGATAACCCGACACTTCAGCTCAGGGTGATACCAGGTCTCTGGCCGGCGAGGTTCGCACCCCACCGCAGTTTGCAACCGCTGAACCGCATATGGGTTCATCTCGTCTTGGGTATCCTGCCAGTGGCGCAATACAGCTGTGTCGTTCCACTGGGTCGTCGCAAGGCTGCCGTTGCCCAACCAATTCCCCAGGAGCCAGCCTTCCTCCCAGGTTCCCTCACCATCCCACGGGGTTAGATGGCGATGGTTGTGCAGCAGGATGCGGTCGCCCGGGCGCAGGTCTTCTGCCGGCACCCATTCGGTGTACTGTGCTTTTGGGGTCTGGGCGATGACCTTGAGAACCCGATGGTTGCCTGTCAGCCGCAGAGAAAACCCCTCCTCGGTCAACAGCTTGAGCACGGGCTTGGTGCCAGAGTAGAAGAACCCGGCTGGCGTGGTGCTGAATAGCTCGCCGTTGACATAGGTGCTGTGCTGCTTGCCGATAAGGTCTTTCACCTGGCGCGGGCCGTCGCCGGTATGGATCCAGGTGTCGGCCGTAACGCAGGGGTTCAGCCCGTACCGTTGTACCCTATGCCATGCCGGGGGTTGGAGGAACGGAGAGTCGGTAGCTGCCTGCCGCTCTTCTATCCAGCGTCCGGCTCCCTCTGGCCCCTGCGAGGCATAGACGTCGAGGAACTCCCGCTTGAGCTCTGGGGTGTTGAGCAGGTCGGCGTTGGCCCGTGCTACGGCTTCCCCGGCCCACTGGATGGCGCCCTCACCGGAGTAAAACTGCTTCCGCACGGCCTCAACACATTCTTCCCGCGTCGGCTTGCGGTGAAACACCCGCGTGTGGTTGGCCATGCGCAGGGCATCTCGCTCGGGATCAATTCTCCAGTTGCCGTTTTCGTCCTGCTGCCAGAGGTTGTCTTTGGCGGTGGATCCCAGCTGGTCGTCGGCAGCAAACTGACGAATGCCAGCGCTACGACGAATGTTTCCCGCCACCACCACCACCGCCGCCTCGTCGATGAGCAAACAGCACTCCACCGAGTTCAGTTGCCGACCTACCGCCCTGTTGAGGATGGCGGCACAGCGCTCGTACAAGCCGGGCAGCTTAATGGGGTTGGCTACGCCCCCAAACCCTTTCAGCCGCTCCCCAGCCGGGCGGACATCGCTCAAGTCCACTGTCACTTCCACCTGGCCCCCAAAGCTGGGATCCGACGCCAGCTCCAGCAGCGCTTGGTAGGACTCCACCCAGCCGCGGCGACTGTCTCCCACCTGGATGTGCACCTGGGATCCCTGCCGGTGGATGCGGGTGTGTTCCTGCCGCTCTTCGGGAGGGGTGGCGCCGATGGATCCCTTGACGTGAACCTGAAGGCGGTTGAGGATGGGAGGCAAGCGGTTGATGAATTGGGGTTCCAGCACCGCTCCCGTGCCGCAGCCCATCATGGCCAGATCCATCATCAGGCCAAAAGCCTGCCAGTCCACCACCGCCAAACTGGTGCAGTTGTAGGCGCCGGAGAAGTTTTCCGGCTTCTGGATCCAGTCGGTGCCCATCACCCACAAGGCTCGACCGGAGATCAACGCCTTCAACTGCCGCTGCAGACGTTCTACCAACTGCCGCTCCTGAGGGGTGAAGCGCCCCAACCGGGCAATATCGGCCAAGGTGCGATCGCAAACCTCGCTCCAAGTCTCGCGGCTGCCATCTGGGCGGCGACGGCTGTAGGTGCGGTAGAACACCGGGCTGGCCGCCGGGGCTGTGGCCGGAAACTCGCCCAGAGGCAGGGATCCCGTCGTTTCAGCGGGATCAAGTCCCTGTACTTCTTTGCTCTGTTCGCCTGAGCGGGACGAAGTCCACACCATAGCCACACCTCTTCTGCAAAGCTCGGTAGTTCCGACTCTTGAGCGCCGGTCGGCAACCCCGCCAACCCAATGCCCAACCACGTTATCACAATCTTCAGGGATCCGGTGTTGTAGGTAGTGTTGTGCTCTGAGAAGATCTTTAAGAGCCTCTAGGGATAGGGCAGGCCCGCTGTCTGCCGGGGGAGCCGCAAGGGAACGGAAGGCCCGGCAGAAGGGCTACAGTGGAGGAGAGGGATCCCAAGTTAAGGGGCTGCTTGTCGTCTTCAACGGCACCTTCCTGGGCCTTCTCCCCAGTGAGAGCTGTGTAAGGAGTTGTATCGTCATGACCAGTCGCCTGCGCATCGGTAGCTTGTGGGGGATCCCCTTTTTCATCGACTACACCTGGTTCCCGGCGGCCCTCCTGCTGGTGCTCTCCTACGGGGTGTTGACGGCGATGGGGTTGTTTCTTTCTCTGCTGGCCCATGAGTTGGCCCACAGCTTGGTGGCCCGCGCCTATGGGGTACGGGTTAACTCGATAACCCTATTTATTTTTGGGGGTATGGCGGCGATTGAGCGGGAAGTTCCCCGCCCCCTTGGGGCTTTTTGCGTGGCGGTGGCAGGCCCTCTCCTCAGCTTGGGTCTGTTTGTTTTCTTCAGCGTGGCCCGGGCTTGGGCTGTGCCGGAGTCGATGCTGGCCTCAACCCTCACCAGCTTGGCTGCCATCAACCTGACGATTGCCCTGTTTAACCTGCTGCCGGGCCTGCCTCTGGATGGGGGGCAAATGCTCAAGGCGGCCATCTGGGGTTGGACAGGGGATCGGCAAAAGGGTATGCTGTGGGCGGCCCGAGCCGGCCAGGGGGTGGGCTGGGGTTTGGTGGGGCTAGGTCTGCTGGTGGTATTTTGGGGGAGCCTCAACGGCCTCTGGGTGGGGTTGATCGGCCTGTTTATTTTGAACACCGCCCGCCGCTACAGCCAGTACGCGCAACTGCAGCAGGTGCTGGCCCGCCTGAAAGCTGCAGATGTGATGACCCGCCAGTTTC
The DNA here is from genome assembly GCF_054060435.1 of Thermostichus sp. MS-CIW-34. Lineage (NCBI taxonomy): Bacteria > Bacillati > Cyanobacteriota > Cyanophyceae > Thermostichales > Thermostichaceae > Thermostichus > Thermostichus sp. MS-CIW-34. The sequence goes on from NZ_JBSSDE010000004.1 coordinate 97,229, forward strand.
GGGTTTTGGACGCGAACATGAGCCTGCGGGAGTTTGTGGATCGCTATCTGGTGCCTTCTTCTCTCAGGCCGGAAGCCCCAACTCAACCGGCGGACGTTTATTTTGCTGAGGAAGATGGCCGCTACCGTGGGCTGGTCAGGCCAGAATTGCTCAACGACATCGAGCGCAGCCAGTGGGATCGCCTCACCCTCAAGGCTATTCTCAAGCCGATGGAGCAACTGCAGGGGGTACGAGAAGAGACCCCCATTCCCCAGGTAATTCAGATGATGCGCCAGGCAGAACCCCGCCGCATTTTGGTTTTCACGCCCACTGGTGCCATTGCCGGCTTGATCGACCGGGGGGATGTGGTGGCCATGGCTGCCCGGCAGTTGGGGGTCGTGCTGCCCCAAGAGGTGGTGCAGCGGGTGCGCGATAGCGAAGAATGGCCCCCTGGATTTCAGGTGGAGGACAATCTGGCCGGAGAGGGATCCCCCAGTCTGGCTTGGCAGGGATCCCCGGATCTGCGCAATGAGCCTTAGGGGGATGTCTGGACAGGGAGCAGCCCAAGGTACCTAGGTTCTCCCTCTACCACAAAAGGGGTTGGGATCTGCAAGGTGGGGAGAGAAGGCCGAGAAAAGTAGTCTCAGATACTATTTCCGGGAGACCCTCTCCATCTACAATTAAGACTGTTCTCCATCAGTTAAGAATTTTGAACCGCTCTCCTCGTCTTTTGCCCGCCTACACCCACCGACTGAGCAACGGGTTAGGCGTTATCCTTCATCCCATCCCCATTGCCGATTCTGTAACCGTTGATGTCTGGGTACGGACAGGCGGACGCCATGAGCCGCCGGAGTGGCTGGGCCTATCCCATTTTTTGGAACACATGGTGTTTAAGGGCAGCGAGCGGCTGGCCCCTGGTGAGCTGGATTGGGCCGTGGAAGGACGGGGCGGAGTTACCAATGCTGCCACCGGCCAAGACTACACCCATTACTACATTACGGTGGCTGCTGCTGACCTAGCGGATACCTTGCCCTACTTGGCAGAGGTGGTTTTGCGGGCCGGGATCCCGGATCCAGAGTTTGAGCGGGAGCGGCAGGTGGTTCTGGAGGAAATTCGCCGCGCCGCCGACAACCCTGATTACACGGCCTATCAGCTTTTGATGCAGACCGCCTATGGGGAGCATCCCTATGGACGACCGGTGTTGGGCACACCGGAAAGCTTGATGCAACTGACCCCTGAGGTGATGCGCGCTTACCACCGCGCTTGGTATCGGCCTGAATCCATGACGGTGGTGGTGACGGGTGGCATCGATCCCGAGCGGGCGTTGGCCTTGGTGGAGGAGCAGTTTGGCAGCTCTGCTGCTGGGCCAGCACCGGCCAGCCCCCCCATCCCGCCCCAGCCTCGTCCCCAAGGGATCCTGCGCCGGGAGAGCGACCATGCCCGCTTGGAGCAAGCCCGTCTGAAATTGGCCTGGCCTACCGTTGGCATTGACGATTGGCAACAAGCCTGTGGCCTGGAGATGTTGGCTTCTCTGCTGGGAGATGGCCGTACTTCGCGGCTGGTGCATCTGCTGCGGGAACAGCGGGGCTGGGTGAGGGCCATTGGCTGTTCTTCGCTGGTGTTGAAGGAGGGGGGACTGTTTTGTATCGGCGCTCAGCTGGAGCCGAAGGATGTGGCGCGGGTGGAGGCGACGATCCTGCACGAGATCGAAAAGCTGCAGCAGGATGGCATCGGCCAAGCAGAGTTGGATCGCACCCGGCGTATGCTCATCCATGAGTTTCTGTTCTCCGCCGAGTCCCCCAGCCAATTGGCGGGCATCTATGGCTACTACGAGACACTGGGCGGGGTGCAGCGCATTCAAGAGTACCTGGAGCTGTTGCAATCTTTTACCCCGGCTCAGATCCGGGAATTGGCCCAGCAGTACTTGTCTCCGGAGGCCTATGTGGTCACCGTTCTCAAGCCGACTGCCCTCGATCCAGCAATGGCCTCGGAGCTGCAACTGGCCTGTCGGTGAGCGCTGCCTCGACGCTCTGGACTCTTGACTTTCGGATTTTGGACGGGATCCCTTGCCTGCATGAACTCTGCTCTGCTTGCCACCCAACGTGGCCGTTTACAGCGCGTCCTTTTGGCCAATGGCATCACGCTGTTGCTGGGCCAGAACCCAACGGTGGAGATCTTAGCTGCCCACTGTTTTTTCCGCGGTGGTAGCCGGGCAGAGCGGCCGCAACAGGCGGGGGTGAGCCACTTGATGGCGGCTGTCCTCACCAAGGGCACGCATCGGCGCAACTCCCAGGCCATTGCTGCTGCGGTGGAATCGCTGGGAGCCTCGCTATCGGTGGACAGTTCTGCCGACTATTTCGAGGTGAGCCTGCGCTGTGTGGCTGCCGATTTCCCGGAGTTGCTGGATTTGCTTGCGGAGACGCTGCGGGATCCCAGTTTTCCTGAAGAGGAGGTGGCGCGAGAGCAGGCGTTGATGCTGCAGGCCATCCGCGCCCAACAGGAACGGCCCTTCAGCTTGGCTTTCGAGCAGGTGCAACAAGCCCTCTATGGGGATCATCCCTACGCTCTGCCGGGGTTGGGACGGCTGGAAACGGTGGGATCCCTGACCCGCGAGGATTTGGTGGCCTATCACGCGGCCTACTGTCGTCCAAATGGAATGGTGATGGTGGTGATCGGCCCAGAGCCGCCGGAGCAAATGGCTGCCCAGGTGGAAGCGGCTTTGGGGGACTGGGTTGTTCCCGGCCCCTCTCCAGAGGATCGGGATGTTCCCCTGCCCCCTCTGAGGGATCCCCAACTGCTGAGGTTGCCCCAGCCCACTCAGCAGACGACGATCTTGATCGGGTTTCGCGGATCCCCTGCTGCTTCTGCGGATTATCCGGCCCTGAAACTGTTGGCCACCTACTTGGGCAGCGGTCTATCCAGCCGTCTGTTTGTGGAACTGCGGGAGCGCTGTGGCCTGGCCTATGAGGTCTCGGCTTTTTTTGCCACCCGCCGGGATCCCGCCCCTTTTGGGGTTTACATGGGCACTGCAGCAGAGAACACCCAGGTGGCTCTGGAACGCCTACAAGCAGAAATCCACCGTCTGCAGGCCAATCCGCTCGACCTGGTAGAGGTGGAAATGGCGCAGCGCAAACTTCTGGGCCAGTATGCCCTCAGCAAACAAACCAATGCCCAGGTGGCTCAACTGGCGGGCTGGTACGAGATTTTGGGCTTGGGCATGGAGTTTGACCGGCAGTATTTGCAGAGGGTCAGGCAACTCACCCCAGAGCAGCTCCATCAAGCCGCAAAAACCTACCTGACCCCCCCGGCCATTGCTCTGGTGGGGCCGGAAGCCGCCTTGGCAGAGGTTGAGCTGGTGTTTTAAGCTGAGCAAACCATGAGGAAAACTAAGATCTGGCAAACATGGCCATTTCGATTCAAACGGGGACATTGCGCCCACACCTCAATAAAACACCTAAATAAAAAATGTTGAAAATGTTGAATGCGCAGTGCCGGAAAGCTTTTTTAGGAGCCCATGTGTCTCACCCTGGCCTGAAGTAACCATAACTCTGGATTGAGGTCACGATTGTGGGTCAATCTCGAGATGTCCAAGAAAACGATGGGGATCGTTTCTGAATAGCAGCCCTCTGAGAAAACTGGCGTTTTTCCTTTCTTTATCTTGCTTGAGCTTTTTGTGGCTGGTAGGCACAGCAGATCATCTGCAGGGGATACCCAAAAAGAGGGATCCGTGCCGCTTGGGCGGCTGGAAAAGCGGTTTTCCTTTGCGTTTTGCCCCTACTGGCGTCCCTTTCGGCGGCCCCTGCGTACCCACCACGGACTGTGGTCCGTGCGCGAAGGGATCCTGATCCGACTTACAGATCGGGAGACAGGCTGTCAGGGATATGGGGAAATTGCTCCCATCCCTTGGTTTGGCAGCGAGACCTTAGAGCAGGCTCTGGCGTTTTGTCGGCAGTTGCCCCCTCTTTTGTCGGAGGCGCATATTTTGGGGATCCCAGAAGCACTGCCGGCCTGCCGGTTTGGGTTGGAAGGCGCTTGGCTGGCCTGTCGGGATCCCGATTGGTTGAACAAGGATCTCTCTCTACTCTCTTTCTGTGAACTTTTGGGGGAGACCCTGCCGCCGGAATCTTACAAGGACTCCTACAAGGACTCCGTCCCACTCACGCGGTCGGTGTACAAGCTCAAGGTGGGGAGGGATCCCATGCAGCAGGAGTTGGAGAAGCTGGAGCAATGGCTGGAGCGGTTGCCACCAGGATCCCATCTGCGTTTGGATGCCAATGGGGGACTAGGGCTTGCGGAGGCCCACCGGTGGCTGATGGTTTGTGATCGGCTCAACCAGGCCTCGCCGGTCAAGATTGAGTTTTTGGAGCAGCCTCTGCCGCCGGATCAGCACGCCCATCTGGTGGAGCTCAGCCGCCAGTACCAGACCCCCATTGCTTTGGATGAATCGGTGGCCTGCCTGGAGCAGTTGCAAGCGATCCATCGGTCAGGATGGAAAGGGATCCTGGTGGTGAAGCCATCTTTGGTGGGCTCCTGCATCGCGCTGCGAGAGTATCTCAGCCGCCATCCCGGCCTGGATCTGGTTTTTTCTTCGGCGCTGGAGACTGCCATCGGCGCCTGGCACGGGTTGGCTTGGGCGGGATCCCTGCAAGCCAAAACCGCCTCTCCCCGGGCCGTGGGATGGGGGGTAGGGGAGTTTTTCCAGGAAGGGGATCCCCTGACCTTGACCCAGCTCTCAGCCCAGGAGCGGGCTGCCCTCATACAGGCGGTGTGGGAGCGCTACAGCCGGCCCTAGACTGCGGCGGCCTGTTGTTTGGCGTATTCCTGCCGCAGATAGGCCTGGATAAAATGCATCAGCTCCTCCGGCTCGCCGTTCATAAAGGCCTCGACATTGTAGGTTTCGGCGTTGGTGCGGTGATCTTTGATCAGCTTGTAGGGATCGAAGGTGTAGGTGCGAATACGCCCCCCAAAGCCCTGAGTCACCATCTCGCCGCGAATCTCGGCCAGCTTTTGTCTGCGTTTTTCTTCTTCCATCTCGATCAGCTTGGCCTTCAAGATCTGGATGGCCCGCTCTTTGTTTTGCAGTTGGGAGCGCTCCTCGGTGCAGCGCACGGCAATGCCGGTGGGCTTGTGGATCACCCGCACCGCTGTTTCCACTTTGTTCACGTTTTGGCCACCTGCCCCACCTGAGCGGGAGGTCTCGAACTCCAGATCTTCCATCTTCAGCTCATACTCGCTTTCCTCTTCCAGAATCGGCATCACCTCTACGCCAGCAAAGCTGGTTTGCCGTTTGCCGTTGGCGTTGAAGGGGCTGATGCGCTCCATGCGGTGGTTGCCCTTCTCGGCAGAAAGATACCCATAGGCGTAGGGGCCTTCGATCAGCAGGGTGGCGGACTTGATGCCGGCTTCAGCACCTTCGGAGTATTCCGAGAGGCTGACCTTGTAGCCCTGGTTTTCGGCCCAGCGGGTGTACATTTTCAGGAGCATTTCCGCCCAGTCCTGGGCATCGGTTCCCCCTGCGCCGGCGGTGATGGTGAGGATGGCACCGTTTTTGTCGTAGGGGCCGGAGAGCAGTTGCTGCAGCTCCCACTGGCCCAACTCCCGCTCCACCACTGCCAGGGATCCTGCTGTCTCGGCTAGGAGTTCTGGATCGGGCTCTTCTTGGAGCAGCTCGAGGGCGCTGGCGGCATCTTCCAGGCGATCCTTCCAGCGGTGCACCTGATCCCAGGAGGCCTTGAGGCTGTTGAGCTTTTGCAGGTGGCGGCGGGCTGCCTCTACATCATTCCAAAACTGCGGCTGCGAGGCTTCTTGCTCTAGGATGGCAATCTGTTGCTCCAAGTGGGGCAGGTCAAAGATAGTCCTGAGCGTTGCTCAGGCGCAAGGTGAGCGATTCTAGGGTGCGTCTTAGATCGGCAAGTTCCATAGAGAGCAGCAAGCTGTTTGCGCGTCGGATCCCATCCTAACCTGTGGGCCGGCAACTCAATCAAGGGATGGAGCCCTTCTGTGGGGCAGTTCCTGGCCGTTCCCATTGCAACAGCATTGCGATCCCTTGTCCATAGCAACAACCCCGCCAGAGGCAGGACGGAGTCCTTTGGCTTCTGCCGAAAGATCCCTGTTGAGGTGGCTCAAGCTTATAGCAGAATAAAGAATTCGGTTTCGGAGGCTGCGATGCTGAAGGTCTTTTCCTTGCTTTCCGGGCTGGTTTTGGCGGGAGGAGTGGCTGCTTTGGCCATCACCAATCCCACCTTAGAAGAGTACGGAACCTATGCAGGGCAACAACTGGCCGCCTACGCTACGCGAGAATACTGCGCTCAGATCCCGTCTTTCTTGGTCACTTTGATTGAGGAATGTCATGCCCTTGTCCGAGAGCTCCAGCCCGAACTAGAAGCTCTGTTCATGCGCCAAACCCGCCGGCAGAATTTTATCCTTTTCAGCCTCTACACCACCGATTTGTCGTTGCTCAACTTTGGCCCGCTGGGGATTTCCTTGCCCACCTACCACTTTGAAACCCTTGCCGTGGCTGGGCAATTTTATACTTATGAGATTCGAGAGGGGAAAGTTGACCCCTAGCCACCATGGCAACCTCAGGCTCTCAGGATCCAGAAGAATCTCAAAAGTTCGGCTAGATCTGGGCTCGTTCCAACAGGGTTTGCAGCTCTTCCAGGGCCAACTGGGCCGACTGGGCCTGCTGGTAAAGGGATTGCACCACCTCAGCGCTGCTCTGGGCCGATTGCAGTGTGGATTGGCTCTGGCGCTGGATACGCTCTGCTAGGCCGCGAATGCGGTTGCTGGCCTCAGTGGTTCGCCCGGCCAATTTGCGGATCTCCTGGGCAATAGCTCCAAAGCCACCGGCACCACCGCTGCGGTTGGCCTCTACAGCCGCATTGAAAGAGAGCAGGCGAATGTATCCTGCCACCTCTACGATCAAATCCACGATGGTGTTGATCTCCTTGAGCTCCCGCGACAACTCCTGGCTGTTGTCGGCAATTTCCTGAACTAGGCCGCGTACGGCTTCCACGCCTTCAAAGGTAGCGGCAAAGGTGGATTTGCCTCTCTCAGAGAGCACAGAACTGATTTCAATGATGCGGGCGTTAAGGCGAGCCAACTCCTCGGAGCGCTGTTGGGCCCGCCGGCGTTCCATATCTAAGGCCAGGTTTTGGTTGAGGATCTCGGCTTTTTGCCGCTCCAGATCCCGGGCATACTGGAGGCTGCGGTTTTTTTCCTGCTCCAGCTCTGCCAAGATCCTTTTCATCTCTTCCTGCTGCTCTTGTAGCTTGCGCTGGGTGGCCAGATGCACCTGAGCCTGGGCCACCAATAGCACCGGCACATCGAGAAGGCGGTAGTCCTGGGATCCCAGTTGAACCACCACTGGGTCGTAGACGGTCTCTTCGGGCCGTTGGAAAGCTCGGTCGGCTGCTTGGATGACATCGCAGTCGCCGGGGAGCAAGAGAAAATCCCGGCTATGGAACTCTACCATGGAGCTGATGGGCCGCTTCAAAAACACATCCAGGCCGTAGGGCTTGCTGAGCATCCACTCCAGAATGGCGCGGCGGGTCAACATTCCCCGCACCTGTGACCGCTCGTCCAGCACGATGACTCCTGAAAGGCTGCTGTCATCTTCTAGGCGGCGCACCACGTTCTCACAAGGGGTGGACTCGCTCACCTGAAACTCCACCAAGGCCAAGTCACGCAGCTTGGTGTTGATCGATAGGGTAGGAGTGGGTGGATTTGTCAGGGTAGCCATCACAGGGATCGTCGGCACACGTTGGGTACAGATGGGTTGGATGCTAATGTGTAGAGTAACACAAAAATTCGGCCCTAAATCGGCCTTTGATGGGGTGATTCCTGCAGAAAATCGACCACCTTCAGTTTGCCCTGGGATCCCACCTTTTGCCCATAAGATTCTGCGGGATTGTACGGAAAGGATGGCCTGGGATCCCTTCTTTGCGGTTTGCTGGGACGGATCCCTTTGGAGCTGAATGTTCTGGGTTGGTATCTTGGATCCCTGATTGATCTGGAGCTGGATTTAGCGGGTTTCTTGATAGCGGTGGTAGATTTCCAGAATTTCGCTGCGTCCTCGGTTAAAGGCGGCCACCACTTGCGGGTCGAAATGGCTGCCGCTGTTGTCTTCTACAAACTGAAACACCTCCTCCAGATCCCAGGCTTCTTTGTAGGGGCGACGGCTGGCCAAGGCGTCGAAGACATCGGCCAAGGCCACAATCCGTCCCTCTAGAGGGATCCCTTCTCCTTTGAGGCCGCGCGGATACCCACTGCCGTCGAACTTCTCGTGGTGGGTAAGGGCGATGATGGCGCTCTTTTGCATCAGCTCGGAGTCGGACTTGCTGAGAATTTCGTAGCCGATCTCAGGGTGACGGTTCATGATCTGCCGTTCTTCTGGGGTCAGGCGCCCCGGCTTTTGCAAGATGGCATCGGGGATCCCGATTTTGCCCACATCGTGCATGGGACTGGCGTAGAAGATCAGCTCTTGCTCATGGCTGGAGAGGCCCAAGTGCTTGGCGATGATGCGAGAGTAGTTGCTCATCCGCTTCAGGTGAAAGGAGGTATCTTGATCCCGGTATTCTGCGGCCAGAGACAGACAGAAGATGGTCTCGAAGTGGGCAGATTTGAGTTCTTCCCGCAATTGGACGTTTTGATAGGCAACCGCCGCCTGGGAGGCCAAGGCTTCTGCCACGCTAACTTCCAGCTCAGAAAAAGGTTGGCTCCACTCAGCCACCTGGTCAGGAGCTAGGGGGGTGGGGTGATCCGGCTTTAGGCGGTTCAACAGTTGTAGGGCGCCGAGGATCTTTCCTGAGGGATCCCGCATGGGCACAGTGAGCAAGGAGCGGGTGCGATAGCCGGTCTGCCGATCCACCTGTGGGTTAAAGGCATAGGGCCGGTCGGCGGGCAGGTGGTAGACATCTGGCAGATTCAGGCTCTCCCCGGTGAGCACCACGTAGCCCACAATGCTGGAAGGGCTGAGGGGCAAGCGCAGATCCCGCAGCTCCTCATGGCGGTTGACCACGAAAAAGCGCAGTTCCTCCCCCTCTCGGACAAAAAGGCTGGCCCCATCACAGTGGGTCAGTTCTCGGGCTTGAGCAACAATCAACTCCAGCAGCCGCTGCAGATCCGTTTCTGAGGAGAGGGCGATCCCCACCTGAATCAGACGCTGGCTGAGGCGCAGGGCATCCGAGGCATCGAATTCGGTTGTGCTGGGGTGAAGACCGAAGGGGGTGGGCAGGCTCATAGCAGGGTTGGTCAGAAGCGTTCACAATGAGCGTTGACAATAAACAATGGCAGAGTCATGGGCGGCGAGCCATTTGCCCCCAGGGATCCTCACCGCTGTCCCGACTCAGTCCGGCTGGGTATCTGACACCTTCGGGGCGACCAGCAGCCCAAAAACACGCCAACACCACTCAAAGCAGCGATGCCTTACTTTAGCTCGAGGAGGCGAGAAACGTTGTGACCCAGGTCAAGCCCAAGGGAACCGATGAGATTTCCCTGCAGCTTGTTGTGGGCTTGGGCAATCCCGGCCCTCAATACGCCAATACCCGCCACAATTGCGGCTTTATGGTGGTGGATCGGCTGGCGCAGCGCTGGGGGATCCCGTTGGTTTTGGAGAAGCGGTTCCAAGGCAGCTACGGAGAAGGGTTTGCCCTGGGAGGAAAGCGACGCTTGCTCAAGCCGGAAACCTACATGAACCGTTCCGGCCAATCGGTGCGGGCGGTGCTGGATTGGTACAAGTTAGATCTCGCCTCTGTGCTGGTGGTGTACGACGACATGGACTTGCCGCTGGGTCGTCTGCGCCTGCGGGGATCCGGTTCTGCCGGTGGGCACAACGGCATGAAGTCCATCATTCAGCACTTGGGGAGCGAGGCGTTTCCACGGCTGCGTTTGGGGGTGGGCAAACCCAGGGGCAGCCAAGATGTGGTCGGGCATGTGTTGGGGGGATTTGCGCCTGCAGAACAAGAGGTGCTGGAGCGGGTGTTGAATACGGCGGTAGAGGCCGTGGAGTGCTGCTTGCAAGAGGGACTGATGACGGCCATGAACCGCTTTAATCCTCTGGATCTGTCTGGGCCATCGTCCGATTTGGATGGATCCAATCCTGCACCGGGCCAAGGCGAGGCTTCCTCCTAAGGAGCAGCTTGTCCTGGATTGCCGGCTCCGAGGGGTCTTCCAGGAGAGGGCGCAATAAACGCTTCGTCCTGCTCAGGGGAGCGGCTGTGAAGATGATAGTCCAGATAAGTGCCAATTATCTGGAGTATAAGAGTGCCTATCTGGGCGTTGCCAACAGTTCCCAAGGGAGGTTAGCTTCTGTAACAGTCTTCCAGCAGAAGGGCGAAAGGAATGGGAACGGCAGCGTTCCCACCAGGGCCGGCCCGAGACAAAAAGCTGTTCATCATTTGAGGGTGAGATCTTGCTGTTGAACAACCTAGATTCAGTGTTGCTTGCTGTTGAAGCCGCTGCCCCCCTTGAACCGGAAGGGGCTGCCAATCTTTTACCCCTGATCTTGGCGGCGGTGCTGATGGCTCTGGTGGTCATCTATCTGGCCAGCCGTATTGCCGGAGAAATCGCCGTTCGCCTCGGCTTTCCGCCGGTGCTGGGAGAATTGCTGGGGGGCGTCGCGGTAGGGGCCTCCGCTCTGGGGTTGCTTGTCTTCCCAGAAGGACAAGTTTCCGGCCAAGAGCTGCACACCTTGGCTCAATCCTCAGCACTGATGCAATTTCTGCAAGCCACTGCCGGACTCGACGAGGGATCCCTGGTACAGGTGTTCTCCTCCCAAAGCCAGATCATCGACATCCTCTCCGAGATCGGGGTGATCATCCTCTTGTTTGAAATCGGCCTCGAGTCGGATCTGGCCGAGCTGTTGCGGGTCGGCCCTCAAGCCGCAGCCGTAGCCGTCATCGGGGTCGCTGTGCCTTTCCTGGCCGGAACCCTGGGCTTGCTCTACCTGTTTCATGTGCCCGTTATCCCCGCCATATTTGCCGGCGCTGCCCTCACAGCAACCAGCATCGGCATCACCGCCCGCGTCTTGGCCGAGCTGCAAAAACTCACCTCCCCAGAAGGACAGGTGATCATCGGCGCCGCCGTCTTGGATGACGTGTTGGGCATCATCATCTTGGCCGTAGTGGCGGGCTTGGCCAAAAACGGAGAAGTCAACCTTTCCGATATCGGCATCATCATCCTCAGTGCCATCGTCTTCTTGGTCGGCTCCATTGTTTTGGGGCGCCTTCTCAGCCCCTACTTTGTGGCCCTTCTCAACAGCCTGAAGACCCGAGGTAACCCCCTTCTGCCCGCCCTTGTGCTGGCCTTTCTGCTGGCTTATGTGGGGCAAATCATTCATCTAGAAGCGATTTTGGGCGCCTTTGCCGCTGGCTTAATCTTGGCCGAAACCGAGAAACGGCAAGAGCTGGAAGAACAGATCAAGCCCATTTCCGACCTACTGGTGCCCATCTTCTTCGTCTGCGTTGGGGCCAAAACCAACCTTGCCGTACTCAACCCCACCCTCCCCGTCAACCGAGAGGGGCTGATCATTGCCGTCTTCTTGATCGGAGTTGCCATTGTGGGCAAGCTGGCAGCGGGCTTGGGGGCCTTTGGCAAGCCGGGCATCAACCGCTACGCCATCGGAGTGGGCATGATTCCCCGGGGTGAGGTGGGCCTGGTGTTTGCCGGTGTGGGGGCCGCCAGTGGGGTTCTCTCCGATGCCCTCGATGTCAGCATTATCGTCATGGTGATTGCCACCACCTTTGTCGCTCCCCTCTGGCTGCGGGGAGTGTTGATTGGGGAAGCCAACTCCCCCTCCCTCCTGGACTTGCAGGCAGAAGCGTCAGAGCAAGAGCGCAAAGGCGGCGCCGACGAGACCGCGTCATCGCTCCCAGACTCAGAACGGGTGGGCATCCCCGAGGGTTAAGTTATCTCAGCTTCCCCCTCAAACGCCCCCAGAGCGTCTGCAACAGCAGCCGCAGCGGATTGCGGCGTTGAGGCTTCACGTCAATTCTCTCCGTCGTCTCCTCTTGGGGCAAAATTGCCTGCATCGAGGGCGGATCAAACCGCTGCATGGTTGTGGAGCGCCGATCCACCACCTCCGCCTTCACGCTGCGAAAGCTTACAGACTGGAGATACCGCTGAAAATCTTCGTCTGACAACTGGCGAATGCAGTACTGCATCCGCACCTGATTCCCCAACAGGATCTGATCCCCATCCTTGAGATCCCAGCTCAAACATCTCTGCCCATTCACCGAGACGCCGTTGGTGCTGCGCTTGCCCTCGATATTGCCGTCCAGCAGCCGGTAGGTATACTGGCCATCTTTTTGGGGTAGCCGCAGCAGCAGCGCGTGTTGCCGGGAAACCGCCGCCGAATCGATGACAATCGCATTGCTGGGATCCCTGCCGATGGAATAGGTGGCAGCACTGAGGGCCACAGCCCGCCGTCCTTGTTCATCATCGATCACCAACACATGCCAGATTTGGGAGGGGGAAGACTGTGCGCCGGTAGCCATGGTCTGGGGCCTTGAGGGGGAGCTGGGTTGACCGTCGAAGTTGCAGTACAGGCTCCTTTCCCGTTAGCGGGCTGGCAGCCACACCTCAGCCATTGCCCAACCCTCGGCGAACCGCTGTGGGAAGAAGCTCAACGAGGGGGAGACTCGGCAAGAGAGGGGCTTTCCCCCATAATAGTAAGGCAGAGCTTCTGCAAAAAAGAGGATAGCTGAAACGTGAACACGACTCCAACCCCAACTCTCCTCGAAGCCCTTCCCCCGATCTACCCCGGCGTTGCCGTGCGGGTCATCAACCCCAACGACACCTACTACTGCTTTGAGGGCCAGGTACAGCGGGTTACCGACAACCATGCCGCTGTCCTCTTTGAAGGCGGCAACTGGGATAAATTGGTCACCTTCCGCCTCACAGAATTGGAAGTGGTGGACAAATCCCGCCCCTAGCCCTGCTCTCCCCTGTCCCTTTTGGCATCTCCCCATGCGCAGCCATTGGCAGGAACCTTTCCTCTGGATCCATGCCGCCGGCATCCTCCTCTTCCCCTTGTGGGTGGGGCTGACCCTGATCGGGCTGGCCACAGGGGATCCCCTCCTGCCGGTGGGGGCGGAGCAGGCTTGGGTGGCCGTGGTGGGCATTGGGCCGGTCTTTGCCCTGCAGTGGCGCAAGCCATTGGATATCTTCAGCCTGTGGGTGGCCTCTGTCCCCCCGGAAGAACTCACCCTCGAGCAGCGCCGCATCTTGGCCGCCTTCCTCAGCCCCGAACATAAGATTTTGACGCTGTTGGCGGCAATCCTGATGCTGGAAGTCGGTGAGCGCCTCTACGACTTTGCCCCCCTCTTTGCCCCGCTCACCCCTGGCAACGGCACCCGCCTGGCCGGCCTGGCCATAGCCGCCTTCGGGTTTTGGGGATCCAACCTATTCTTGCAGATCCCCATTGCAACGATACGGGTACTCCTCCTCAGCGAGCCGGAGCTGGCTCAAATGGATCCCGTCCCCGTCGAAGAGATCGAAAGCCGCTTCTCCGTCCTCGGCGATCGCCGCAGCCCACTCCTGCAACGGCTGTTGCGCCGCATCTCCAGCCAGGATTCAGAAGGCACCTCGAAAGACCAAAAAGACAAGGTTAAAAACAGAGCGGCAGAAAACCCCCAGCCGGAATCCGAGAAGCGGGATCCCTCTGGGGAAGTTGCCATGCCGGCCCCTGAAACTCCCCCCGATCCCACCTAAGGCAAGCTTCCGCAAAAGCTGTAGCTCAATGTTAGATTGGAAGCAATCCAAGTAGATTGGAAGCAATCCAAGCCCTGTGAAATCCAACCATCGGCATTCCCCTGATCTTCGAGGCTACCGCACCGGCAATGGCGAGCAACTTTTCTTTCCGCTTCAAGCAATTTACCCAACGCCTCAGAGAAACCACCCAACTTCCCCAGTTTTTCACCGATCAAGCCACCAGTGAAACCCAAAACCTCGCTCGGGAGTTGGCTTTGGTTGGGGAATACGCCACTCAGCTTAGCCAAGTGGTGATGGAGGTGGACTTTCTCAACCAGCTCTACACCCGTCTTTTGAACGAGCGGGAAGTGTTGCAGCAGGAAAAAGATCACTTGGAAGCGCGGGTCTTTGAGTTGCAACAGGAACGCAACGAGACGGAGCCCCAGGTGATGTATTTGCGAGAGCAGCTCAGCCAGGCCAGCTTTCAACTGGAACAAACTCAAAACCGGGAACGCAGCCTTAGCGAGCGAGAACGACAGTTGTCGGAAATTGTAGCCCAACTGGAGCGACGGCGGGCTGTACTCAACCAAGCCATCGAAAACCTCACCAATCAAGAGGCCGATTACACCGTTCGCACCAAAGAACTGGAGGCGGTCGTCCAGGAAAACGAAAAGAAAGCCAAGCAGTACCTGGAAGCTGCCAACCACTACCGCGCCTACCTGGAAGAGCTCAATGCGCAAGTGCAAGAAACGCAAGCCAAGCTGAGAAGCCTTGGTGTCGAGCCCAAGCCCGCCGACCTGCCTCGACTTGAGGATCTGGAAAAACCCACCCCCATCCCAACGCCACCCCCTGCCTACACGCCTCCTCTCCCCCAACAGCCCCCTCCACCCCAGCAGAGTGGCTATTGGTCAGATAGTCCCTTCGACGACGACCCCTGGGGATAGACCGTCCTGCCAGGATCTATAAGCCAGCTTTGCGATAAAGCTCAGTCCTCTCTGCCCTAACCGGCCTTGGGAGGGCCTGGGTGGTCACATACCCTGGAAGAAACCTGTTGCAAGGGATCCGCAGGATCTCCAGAATCAGTACGAGGATCCCGATCCTCGACATTCAATCCTTTCCTGCCCGGCCAAACCTATGGAACCGACCCTGCCGGATTTACAGGCCCTCAGCCAATGGGATCGACAGTTCTGCCAGTTTGCTGAGCAGCAACAGCTCCTCAAGCCCAAACAACTGGCTCTGGCCCTGAAGATCCAACGGCAGCAGCACGGCCCTCTAGCCTTGATCCTCTGGCAGTTGGGCTTTGTGGGCCTGCAACACCTGGCTCAGTTCTGGGAAAAAATGCCCAGCGAAGCCGAGTCCGAACTGCTCGAGGACAGGGCCTGCGGTGGATGAAAGGTGCCCCCTTCCCCCACTCGCTTTTCCGCCAGAAGAGAAGAAGCAAGCAGATCCCTCTTGCTACCCAACGCTGTCGCCACCAGGCAGCAGATCCTTGGGATCCTCCGGCGGCGGCAAATGCGCCAGATCCACAGGTGAAGGGGATCCCCCCAAAATTCGCACCTGGATCCCCTTGATCACGACATAGAGCACCGGCACCACCAGCAAACTGAGCATTGTCGAGACGAACATGCCGCCGATCACCGCCGTGCCCAGCGACTGACGGCTGGCTGCCCCTGCGCCCGTGGCCACTGCCAGCGGGAAAATGCCAAGTATGGTGCTCAAGGCCGTCATGAGAATCGCGCGGAAGCGGGTCTCTGCCGCCTGCACTGCAGCCTTAACCAGTGGGATCCCTTGGGCAACCAACTGGTTGGCAAACTCCACAATCAAGATGGAGTTTTTGCTGGCCAGCCCGATCAACATCACCAACCCGACTTGGCAGAAGACGTCGTTGGTCAAGCCCCGCAGCAGTTGCGCCAAAAGAGCCCCAAGAACCGCCAGCGGCACCGCCAACAAAATGATCAAGGGATCCACATAGCTCTCAAATTGCGCCGCCAGCACCAGGAAGACGAACACCGAGCCCAAAGCAAAGATCAGCGGCGCCTGTCCTCCCGACTCGATTTCTTCCAGCGACAGGCCCGACCACTCGAAGCCAAACCCCTGCGGCAACAACTGGGCGGCTAGAGTTTCCATAGCCCGAATCGCTTGCCCTGAGCTAAAGCCCGGCAGGGCGCTGCCCTGAATTTCCACCGAGCGGAAGAGGTTGAAGTGGTTGATGATGGCCGGGCTGGTGGTCTCCTCCACCTGAACCAGGGTGCTCAACGGCAAGAGCTGCCCCTGCCCACCCCGCACGTAGAACTGGCCGATGCTTTCCGGGTTACCTCGGAATGCTTGATCCGCCTGCACATAGACCCGGTAGTTGCGGTTGAACAGGTCGAAATCATTGACGTAGGTGCCCCCCAGCAGCGTCTGCAGCGTGCCGAAGACATCCAACAGAGGGATCCCCAACAACTGGGCCATTTCCCGATCCACCTGTACTTCTAGCTGCGGCGAATTGGCGTTGAAGGTGGGCGGGTTAATCCGCAAGCCCAAGGGGGGTTGGCCCGGCGGGGGCGGCGAGTTGCCCACAAAAAACAGGGTGTTGGCCGTCTGCTCCAAGAGGTTGAAATCGTTCACCCCCCGATCCTGAAGCTGGAAAGTAAACCCGCCCGCAACCCCCAAATTGGGAATGGCCGGCGGCAGGATCGGGATCACCAATGCGCGGCTGATCCCGCCCAAAAAAGGCCCAAATAGCCGGTTGACAATCGCTTGCGCCGATTGCTCCGGTTGCCGCCGCTCTTCCCAGGGCTTGAGGGTGGCAAAGATCAGCCCATTCCCCGGCGAGGGCCCGGTAAAGCTGAACCCCCCCACGATCACCCGATTTTCGATCTCAGGGATCCCCTCCAAAATAGCGGCGGCCTGCCGGATCACCCTGTCGGTATAGTTGAGGGAAACCCCCGGCGGCCCCTGGACAATGGTGATGAAAAAGCCCTGATCCTCATCCGGCACAAACCCCGTCGGCACAATTTGGAACAGCCAGTAGGTGAGGCCCAAACAGGCAATAAACCCCGTCACCACCAACAGCCGCAGCTTCACCACCAGCTCCAGCAGGCGGCAGTAGGCCGCTCGGATCCCTTCCACGGCGCGGTCAAACCAGCGCAGCAGCCAAAACATCTGCTCTGAGCGGGGGCGAATTAGCAGCGCCGACAAAGCCGGAGCCAAGGTAATGGCATTAAACGTGGACAGCGAAACCGACACGGCAATGGTGACGGCAAACTGCTGGTAGATGCGACCGCTGGTGCCAGGAAAGAAAGCAACAGGCACAAATAGTCCCAGCAGCACCAGCGTCGTGGCGATCACCGCCCCCAACACCTCATTCATCCCCGCCGAGGCCCCCTGCAGAGGCCGCATGCCGCGGTCGCGGATGTAGCGGGAGATATTCTCCACCACCACAATGGTGTCGTCCACCACCAAGCCAGTGGCCAGGGTGAGGCCGAACAGAGTCAAAGTGTTGATGGAAAAGCCAAACAGGCGCACAAAGGCGAAGGTCCCCAGCAGCGCTACCGGGATGGTGATGGTGGGAATGAGGGTGATGCGCCAATCCTGCAAAAAGATAAACAGCACCAACACCACCAGGCCAATCGCCTGCAACAGAGTGAAAATCACCTCCTGCACCGACTCGGTAATGAACAGGGTGGCGTCGAAAGGGATCTCGTAGATCAAGCCGGGCGGAAAACTCTCCGCCAGCTGCGCTAACGTCTGCCGCACCTGCCGCGACACCTCTAGGGCGTTGGCATCCGGTTGTTGGGTGATGGCGATCCCCACCGCCTCCTGCCCTCCGATGCGGAAGAACGTATCGTAGCTTTGGGCCCCCAGCTCTACCCGGCCCACATCGGCAATGCGCACCAAGCTGCCATCGGCGTTGGCCTTGAGAACGATCTGGGCGAACTCCTCCGGCTGCGACAGCCGCCCCGTGGCCTGGACGCTGATCTGAAACTCCTGATCCGGGGGGCTGGGCTGGCCGCCAATTTGGCCGGCGGGCACCTGGATATTCTGCTGGCGCACTGCGTTTACCACATCCAGAGCTGTCAGACCATAGCTGGCCAGCCGCGTCGGATCCAGCCAGATGCGCATGGCATAGGTGCGCTCCCCGAAAATGATGACATCGCTGACGCCGCGGATGCGCCGCAAAGCATCCCGCACAAACAGCTCCGCGTAGTTGCTCAAAAACAGCTCGTCGTATTCCCCCGCCTCTGAGCGCAGCGCCAACACCAGCACAAAGGCGCTGTCGCCGGCCTTTTCCACGCTGATGCCGTTTTGGATCACCTCCGCCGGCAGCCGGCCCTGGGCCCGCGCCACCCGGTTCTGCACATCCACAGCCGCCGTGTCCAGATCCCGATCCGGGCTGAAGGTAACGGTGATCTGGCTGGTGCCGTTGCTGCTGCTCACCGAGGCGATAGACCGTATACCCTCGACGCCGTTGATCTCCTGCTCCAGCACATTGGTTACCGCCGTCTCCACCGTCTCGGCGTTGGCCCCAGGATAAACAGCAGTCACCCTCACCGCTGGCGGCGCCACCTGTGGGTAGTAGTCCACCGGCAGTAGGGGAATGCTCACCGCCCCCACCAGCACGATCAGGATGGAGCAGACGCTGGCAAAAACAGGGCGGCGAATGAAAAAGTCAACAAACATAGTCCAGCACAGTGAGGAGTGAAAGGGGATAGCTGAGTTGGGAAACCGCCGGAGAGAGGACCTAGGGCGGGGATCCAGGAGGTCTCCCTCCCCCTTGTGGCTGCATCCTCTGCTGAAAAAGCACCTCATCGACAATCGGGGCACCATCGCGGATTTTCTGCAGGCCGCTCAGCACAATTGGCTCATTGGCCTCCAAACCCTCCAGCACCTCATAGCTGTTTCCGTAGATGGATCCCAGCTGCACCGGCCTTTGCACCGCCACCGCCCCCGGGGGCATGCCCTCTGCTGGCGGCTCCGTTGTCTGCACCGTGTAGACAAAGGTTTGCGCCCCCAAGCGGGCCACCGCCGTCACCGGCACCAGCAAGGCCGGCCGCTCCTCCCAGATGACCCGAGTCCGCACAAACTGGGCCGAGCGCAACTGGCCGGCAGGGTTCTCCAGAAGAGCCTTGGCCAGCACCGATTGCGTGGCGGCGTTGGCTTCGGGAGCAATGAAAGAGATTTGGCTGCTGCCGATCACCTCGCCGCGGCTATCCAGGATCTGCACCGGCGTGCCAATGCGCAGCTGGGGGGCCCGCTGCAACGGGATGTTGAGGTTGAGCTCCAGCGCCTGGGTTTGGGTCAAGGTGGTCAAAACCGTCTGAGGCGTCACGTAGTCCCCTTGCCGCACCAAAACATCCCCCACAATGCCGGCAAAGGGAGCTGTAACCTGGAAAAACTGCAGTTGCACCTGTTGCCGCTCCGCCTCGGCCTGGGCTTGCTGCACCTCCCGCTCTGCCCGCAAGATCGCGGCCTCCTGAGCGCGGATCTGCTCCTGTTGCGCCGCCAAAGCCGCCTCCGCCTGGCGCAGGTCGCGGCTGGATTGATCCGCTTGCGCCTGGCTGATGGCCCCCTCGGCCAAGAGGCGCAGGTTGCGCTCGTGCTGCTCCCGGGCAAACTCCGCCGCTGCCTCCAGCCGCAGCCGATCCGCCCGCAACTGGCTGAGCACGGCCCGGCCGCTCTCCAGGTTGGCTTGGGCTGCGGCAATCCCCGCCGTTTGGCCGGCCACCGCCGCCTGTTGCTGCCGGCTGTCGATCTCAAAGAGAGGGGCTCCGGCAGCCACCTGGGATCCCAGCTGCACCAACACCCGAGTCACCTGTCCGCTCACCTGGGGCCGGATACTGGCCACCTGCTGGGATCCGAGGCTGGCCATGAACTCTGAAGTCTCTTCGATTTGCTGTTCCTCTACCCTGCCGACGGCCACTGGTGTGGGTTGGCCTTCTCCGCCCCCTTCACCCCCCATGCTGCGAGGTGGCCCGCCGGACCGGCAAGCAGCTACCAAGAGAGAAAGGCACAACAGCGGCAGAGCTGTTCGCAGTTGCATCGTGAACCTGCCTCCCTAACGGCTATCCCAACAGAGGGATCCCACCTCTGCATTGACTCAATCAACCAGGGTACTGAGACTGTGCCCTGCTGCGCCTGTGCAAAAGCGCTGGCCATCCTTCCCAATCCAGAGCTAGGGTGGATGCGTGACATCCTCCCGGCGCTCGTCCTGTGGATAGAGCGCGGGCCACCCTTCCCGTCAGCAGGACGGAGTCCTTACCTCGCGGTCGGGCATTCCTGCCCCACGCCACTTGTCTGGGTCTACAACCCCC